>CAYNGF010000035.1:0-30733 GCA_964396515.1 uncultured Paludibacter sp. | reverse complement strand
ATTTAACTTTCGTAAGTGTAAGTACATGAATTTGAAATATATAAATACGTGCGATGAATTTTCTACTTGCGGTGAACCGTTCCCCTCGGATACTTGTCCCGCTCGCGGGAAGGAGAGGGGTTGGGGGTGAGGTAAAACATCGAAAATTTGGAAAACATACATTTGTATAACCATCTGATATTCAATATGCAGAATTTAGCAATAATCAGTAATTCAAGCAATTAAATACTTGCGAAAGTTGAATTGGTTGATTATAAATACCCCCCTGGGCACTACAAATTGATTTCAAAAATATACCAAATTTGATATTCAACATCTTCCATAATCTGACCTCCACAAATACAGATCAAACAACTAAGAATATGGCAATTATACCTGAATTTTAACTGTAATTTAATTTATTGAGATGGAAAACTGCAAGATGGGTTAACTAAATTGTAGAGAATTCGCTGCAAAATGGGTTAAATCTGTTGCGTCATTTCGATAAGAAGGGTTTTATCCGTTATGTTTCTTTGTAATCAGATACGGGAGAAAAAATTCTTCAACAAACGAAATTAGCTTTTGATTTGTCAAAAACGGTCATTTTCGAGAAAGAGGGAGTGTTCTATTTACGTTCCGAAGCAGTTATTGAATGTTTAATAAGCTTAAGTGAATTTTGGAAAGCAGTAAAAATTTTACGGATTTTTCCTCTCCGATTCAGGGATATGATTTATAATTTCGTAGCTCGTAACCGTTACAAATGGTTTGGCAAAACTGAAAACTGTTCAATTGATTAGCAGCTTCGTACAAAATTTTTTATAATACTTTTCATTATAGCGATTAAGAAACCTAATTCCTATAAATCGAACCCGATATCTTTTCGATAATATTTACCATCGAAATGAATGATTTCAGCATTTCGGTACGATTTTGCAAGGGCTTCTTCTTTGGAAGTACCATACGAACTGACTGCTAATACTCTGCCCCCGTTTGATACGATATGATTGTCTTTCATTGCTGTTCCAGCATGAAAAACTATGCTATCGGAAACATCTTGTAAGCCATTAATTACATATCCTTTTTTATAATCGCCCGGATATCCTCCCGAAACAAGCATAACTGTGGTTGCATAACGCTCATCAATTTCAATATTTTTTTCATTCAGATTTCCTTTCGCTACCCCTTCGAGCAGGTCAACCAAATCGGATTTTAGTCGCAACATCACGACTTCGGTTTCGGGGTCGCCCATACGAGCGTTGTACTCAATGGTATAAGGGTCTCCGTTTATATTTATCAACCCAAAGAATATAAAACCCTTGTAATTAAAACCTTCGCTGTAAAGTCCGTTAATGGTTGGACGAATAATCCGATCTTCCACTTTTTTCATAAAAGCAGCGTTGGCAAAAGGTACAGGCGAAACAGCTCCCATACCTCCGGTGTTCAATCCTTTATCGCCTTCGCCAATGCGCTTATAATCTTTGGCTTCCGGAAGTATTTTGTAGTTTTTGCCGTCCGTTATCACGAAAACAGAACATTCAATCCCGGTGAGAAACTCTTCGATTACAACAGTTTTACTTGCAGTGCCAAATTTCCCATCAAGCATCAAACGGAGTTCGTCAATAGCCTTTTGCAAACTGAAAATTATCAGTACACCTTTGCCGGCAGCCAAACCATCAGCTTTCAACACATAAGGTGGCTGCATCTTTTTAAGAAAATGAATACCTTCGTCGATGTTTTTAGAGCTAACGCTAAAATATCCGGCTGTAGGGATATTATGCCTGAACATGAATTGTTTTGAAAAATCTTTACTGCCTTCGAGTTGTGCTGCAAATTTATCGGGGCCTATTACATGAGCATTGAACAATAAAGGATCGTTTGCAAAAAAATCCACAACACCTTTTACCAACGGATCTTCAGGTCCTACCACAACCATGCTGATTTGATGTTCAATAACAGCTTCTTTTAATGCATCAAAATTATCGGTTGCAATCGGTAGATTCGTTCCGAATTGGGCTGTTCCGGGATTTCCGGGAGCGATGAAAAGCTTTTTTAGTTTCGGACTTTGCGCAATTTTCCATGCAAGAGCATGTTCGCGGCCTCCTGAGCCAAGCAGTAGTATGTTCATGTTTGTAAACTGAAAAGTTTGAATTGCAAAAATAATGAAAATGCACCGAAAAGCCAACTTAAATGAATGGTTAAATGGGAATAAATTGATATTCGGATTTTAATAAGATACTTCTAAAAAACTGCTTCACTTATTGTAGATAAACTGTTCATAATGCTATGATTTCATTCGGGAATGTAGGTGTTGCACCACTTTGTGTACAAACATAAGCAGAAACCTGAACTGCTTTTTCGTGTGCTGTAAAAATGTTTTTGGTTTTCAAAAAAGTAGCAACAAAGGCTGCAGTAAACGCGTCGCCGGCTCCCACGGTATCAACAACCTTGACTTTTGGGGTAGGGAGGAAAGAAATTTCACTTTGCGTTATTATATAACTGCCTGCTGTACCTTTTGTTAGAATTAGAATGTCAAGAGAATATTTTTTCAGCAATTGTTTACAAATATCAATTTCGGATATTTTTTTTATTGTAAACATTTCGGCAACAATTTCAATTTCTTCATCGTTAATTTTAAAAATATTGCATTTGTGTAAAGAATTTTCAATCAGCGCTTTATTAAAATAATGCTGACGAAGGTTGATGTCGAAAACTCTTAGAGCTTCCGTTGGAAGTAAATCCATAAACCGAAGAATTGTATTGCGTGAAATTAGACTTCGTTGAGCAAGCGTACCAAAACAAACAACTGTTGTGTTTCGGGCAATGATTTCCGTTTCTGGAGTAAATTCAATGTGATCCCATGCAACGTTTTCACGGATTTCATATTGGGGTATGCCTTTTTTATCGATGGTTACATTTACTATTCCTGTCTGAAAATCATTTTGTTGTATATTAAAACCAAGATTTTTCGATTTAAGTTGTTGGAGAATTTCTTCGCCCAAATGGTCATTGCCAATGGCGCTTACCACTTGCCCATTGTAGCCAAACTGTGAAATATGATACGCGAAGTTTGTCGGTGCTCCTCCCAAAACTTTCCCATCAGGAAGTATATCCCAAAGAATTTCGCCAATGCCAATCGCAATTTGTTTTTTATCGTTCATCTTTATCCAATTTATAGATTAAAAAGTAATCGGAAACAATTTGCGAAAATAAAAAAATCTGCTTCGGTATAAAACTCGAAGCAGATTTTTTTATACTCAAAAATAATTATCGGATAATTAATTTATGCATATTGATGAATTCGTTAGAAGAGAGTTGTACGATAAAAACACCATTCGGAAGTTGTACATCAATTTCTTGCTTGGTAATTCCGCCTTCGAAACGTTTCGTAGTTTGACTGATATTTTTACCTTGCATGTCGAAAACAGTTACAGTAACATCAGAAGGATTGTTGAGACTGAATTCTGCGATTAAATTTTTACCACTGTTGTAAACTTTTTGATTATGTGATGTATTACTGTTTATTCCTGCTACAATGTCTGTAACATCATACATTTCCCAGTTATCAATATACATTTCGGTGGCAGTTTGCGTTTCGCAACTATTGAAATACATAAGTGGGTTATTTAATGTGCTTCCGGCTTTAAAGTTGAATACCAAAGGCAACCATTCGCCGGCGGCTGTTGAAATGGGCTGTGTTATCAATGCATCTGCAGCTCCTGAAAGACCGATTTTCACCTCACCTGTACCATTTGTACTTATCATAGCTTTCACCCGATAGGTTTTGTTCGGTTCAATTTTTCCGTTCAGCGAGAAATCTAAAGAACCGCCGCATCTGCCTGAAACTTTAACGCTTCTTGATCCGCAATATACATAAGATGTTTCAATACTGCGTGCCCCCCAACCACTGAAATTTGATAAGTTGTTACAATAAGGATCTGTTATAATGTTTGTTCGGTCATTAAATAAAGGTGTGAAACACCCGGCATTTGAAGCAGATTTAACAGGTACTAGCGTTGTTGTGCTTCCACTTGTGAGTGAAATATTGCCATTTACTACTGAAGTTCCATCGTATGTTACGGTTACTGTTTCGTTGGTAGGGTTAACAGGAAGAGAAGTTGGATTTACGGTAATTCCTGCCGGTGCAGTAATTGAAATAGGAGCACTTAGATTTCCTCCATTTACGATTAATGTTTCAGTAGAATATTGGTCGTCGAAAAAAATTGCAGTAGGATTGGCAGTCAGAACCGGTGCAGAAAGTTGGTCGGTAGTTTTAAGGGAATTTATTTGGGCTGCCGTAAGTGCTCCGGCATAAATTTTTACTTTATCGAACATAAAAGCAGGGTCAGGGTCGTTCCATCCCCATGCTTGATTTCCCCCAAGGCAAATATATGTAAGCGCAGATCCACTGTTAAATAAACCACTTACAACCTGACCGGTTGAAACTCCATCAACATTCCATTCGTTCATAACGGCACCATCAATGTAAACTTTTACATTTGTTTCAGTAAAAGTAGCGGTGTAAAAGTGCCAGTTTCCATCGTCAGTCCAGGCTGTACTTTCAGTATTTGTACCTTTTACGTTTTGTGCGTTTGTAAAATCACACCAGCCGGCATTGTTTATTTGTGCCCAACCGCGTGTTTGAAGTGCCAACATTGGCCATGTATTACCAGGGCTGGGAGCTGCCCCGTAAGCAGTGAATATTGGCGACCAATAATAACCTGTTGCAGTTCCCTTGTTTACCCAAAATGAAATAGTAGCTCCTTTTACGCCCGAAGCCTGTAAATCGGCAAAAATAGTGTTTGGTAAAAGAAGATAATTCGTACGGATTGCTTGTCCGCCTGCTGCATTGTGAAAAACCTGACCATGATTAACATTTCCGGAAGCAGTTAAAATCCCGTTTCCAACAATTGTAGCCCCGTTTAAGCCGCTTTCAAAATCGTTTGAGTAAAGCAAAGTTTGCGCATGTGCACCCAAAATAAGTGTAGCGACAAAAAGTAATGAAAGTAATTTTCTTTTCATGATAATTGATATTAAAGGGGAAATAATTTGAAATAATTAAACAGAATTAAATTAATTGAAAGAAAAAATCGGTTTAAAATTAAGTGTTTCTGAATTTCAAACCGATTTCAAAATTAGCTTATCCAAAATGAATAAAAGTGGATAATTTCAATCATTTGGCGGATAAAGAGGTAAAAATTTTATTTTTCTAATTCCTTTATTTTTATCTTGCAATTACAACTTTCGTAGTATATGTTTCGTTTTGGTTTGTATAGCGTAATAAATAAACACCTTCGGGCAACGATGAGATATTTAGTTCGCTTGTTGAATCAACATCGGCTTTTTGTCTTATAATCTGCTTACCATTTAATGAGCATAAAATTATTTCGGCATTTGCTCCGTTAGCATAACCATTATAACTTACTTTTATTACATCCGACGCTGGTGAAGGCCATACTGTTAATGGATTGTTTAGTTTTATATTATCAACCGATGAAAACACACCGGCAATTTTTGCAATATTTTCTGCTGAAAGTTCGAAATTGTAAATTCTGAAATCGTCGAGGTAAGCGCTTAACAAAGGGTTCGTAGAATTTTGACTACGTCCAATATAATTCAATATTGGTTTAATATCCGAGGGTCTGAGTATAATTGTTTTCGATTCAGCAGCCTGTGAACCGTTGATATATAACCGAACACCTGAAGAACCCATGGTCACAGCAACATGTGTCCATTTGAAATAAGGTAAAGATGGTGCAGTCAATGCTTGTTCAACACCATCTTTTTTTATGGCGAAACGCATTTGTGCAACATTTGTTCGTGGTGCTAAATACATATATTCATTTTGATCGTTGCCAAAATCAAAAATCCGTTGCCATGCCGAAGCTCCTCGAAAATAAATCCATGTGGCAACAGTAATTTCCTCATGATTTGCAATATTGTAGGGTAACTGTATGAAAGCATTTGTGCCATTTAGCGATACTGCTCCACCTTTATTTCCTTCAACAAAAGTTATGGTGCTGTTGCCGGATGCATGGTTTAGATGACGGGTACTGTCGGAAGTATCAGTATCAAAACCATAGTAAGCAATCAAATCGGGACTTCCGTCAGCATTGCCTGAAACTCTGTTTGCAAATGTGGAACTGTTCAGCGATTTATCAACTGCTTTAACAGTGTAATAATATGTTTTTCCTTTTTCAACACTATTGTCAACAAAAGAATTTGATTTTACTTTTCGTCCGATAGTATTCAATGGTCCATCTTCGCTGTCAGCCCTGAAAATTGTATATTCCGCTACATCCGATTCTTGTGCAGCATCCCAGTCGAGACGAACAGAAGTTGCTTGAGATGTGGTTCTTAACTGTGTAGGAGCATTTGGCGCATTGAACTCAACAGGTGCATCGATGGGCTGAAAGCGCCACATTTGGTTGTAGCCGCCGTTTACCTGATTTTGCTGCACATTGGCTGTGGCCACAGTGCTTGAATTGGCTACTTCAAGACATTTTGCGCTATGACGACTTCGGATGTAAAACCATCCATCGCCTGCATATTCAAGATACCACTGCTGATTTGCACCGTTTGCTTTGTCCCATACTATGATATTTCCTCCATTATCGAGCGACCAATTAAGCACATCGAGCGCTTTTCCGCTGTGGACAGCAACTATGGTGAAATAGCTGAAGTCGCCTCCAATGCGAGCATCGACAGGATTTACATTCCATTGTTGATACGTTTGTTTGGAATAATCATTTTGTCTTACATTCGCTCCTGCACTTGTTGAGCCAGATGCAACTTCCATTACCTTGCCGCTATTCCGGTTTACAAGTACATAACGTCCATCAATTACGGGTTGTATATCATCGCCCCAAGTTATATTTACCACTCTTTCAGCATTGCTTTGTCCGTTTTGATAACCGGTTCCTCCGGGCAAAGTCATAATATATTCGCGTTGTGGTCCGTAACCATCGAAATAAAGATCTCTGTCTTTCGAAAAAAAACGATAAGTTGTAGTAACTGCCTGTCGTTCGGAGGTACCTCCGAATGCCTGTATTTTTCCTTCGGGAGTGCGATAAACGGAGGCTGCCGTCCAGTTGGGACGATGTTCGGCGTATGCCAATCGTTTCCCGTAACTGGCTTTCACAAATTCACCGCGTGCATATTCGGCTGTTCCCCACCAAATGCCGGTTTGCAAACCGTATTCTACTCCAACCATTGCTTCCATCACATTGTGCAGTTCGTCGTTGGTGGCATGATGTTCGTTTGCCCGTACTGTTTGATAAAAGTTGGCATAATTATCAAAACTTCCGGCTAACTGATGTGTATTGCCTTCATTAAGTCTGTCTTTAAGTTGATTGTACCAATTGAGTGCCTGATCGCAATTCAAAGTATTGCCACCTGAGATACGAATGGTATCGAATCTGCGTAATTTTCGAAGTTCACCGGCTATATTATAAAAATCGGTCAAATTACCCTGTCCGGTTGCAGTGTAATCGGGTTCGTTGAATGGAGCCACGGAAATTACGCGTCTTCCTCGCTCTTGATGCAATCGGGTTGTTACGTCGATAAGTTGTGCCCAACGCTCGGGTCTGCCTTTGTACCATGCATGAACCGAAGGATGGTCGCAATTTAGCATAACTGCAGTTTTTTGAGGTAACAGACTTATTATATTCAACCGTTCATTTAATCGTCCAAGCTCGGTTGGTTTCAGGTTTCCGTTTATAAGAGAATCTGTCGGAGTAAACGATGATCTGATAATGTCAACTTTGTCGGCACCCATAAATGCCATTCCACGTACCACATTATCCCTGCTGAGCCATGCAAGGTCAAGTCCCCAAAAAATTGGTTTACTCACACCTTGGGCTTTAATATCAAAAATCACATTTCGATCGGCGGCTGGTTGTGCCAATATGTAATCGGCAGTGCTACCTGTACGTATCTGAGCAATAGTTAAGCCAGATATTATAAACAGAAATATAAAGGTACATAAGGATATTTTCATGGTTTGACGAGATTTTAACTGAAGAATTGTAGTTAAAATTAAATCTGTAAATGGTGAATTCGAGTATATTCGTAAATCAAATTACACTCCAAAGTTATTGAATAAAATTCATTAACAATATGCTAATATTTATTTTGATTTTATTCTGATATAATTTGAATGAATTGAAGAATTAAACGTTTCACCAAAATGTTTCTTTGCAGGATTCTTACCAATTTAATTCATTACAAAATAATTCCAGAAAATCTCAATTTTTTTCTTTGTGGTAATTTTATATTCTTTGGGTGTGAGCCCAAAAATTTTTTTAAATCTTCGGGCAAAATATTTTGGATCGTTAAATCCGGAAGAATAAGCAACTTCCTTTACGCTTAAATCAGTGTCTGATATTAATTTCTGAGCATAATTTAGTTTAATATTTTCAATAAATTCGTTGGGCGTCTGACCTGTTAAAAGTTTCATTTTTTTGTTCAAAGCTGATTTGCTCACAGCGAGTTCGTTCGCAAACTCGGAAATTGTATATTTTTCTGCAAACATGTTTTTTCTGGCAATTTGAGTAGCCTGTGAAATGAAATTTGATAAAGTAGTTGACATGGTATTGTGTTTGTATTTTTTATTAATAAACTGGAGTTTTTCTGAAAGCAAATATCGGGATTTTATTCAGGTTCGAATGTTGGAAATTCGTCAATCAGAAGTCAAAATTTAAGCAAGTTGAATTTAAATTGTGAATTTTGCTAGGATTTTAATTTATCTTTGATATTCAAATGCACTTAAGTTTCGTATGAAGAAATCAATTTTTATCCTTATTTACATATTTACATTTTGTGCCGGGTTATTCAGTTACAATATTAAGAGACTCACTTCCGAAAACGGGCTGTCTAATAATAATGTAATCAGTATTGCTCAGGATCGTGATGGGTTTATGTGGATTTGTACCAAAGATGGATTGAACCGTTTCGATGGTAATAAGTTTCAAATATTCAGACATTCCGAAAATAATCCGAACAGCATTTGCAGCAATGTTCTGAATTATGTTTTCCCCGATCCTTACGATAATGTGGTTTGGATTGCGAGTGAGAAAAACGGATTGGATGCATATAACTACAAAACGCTCAAGTTTACCCATTACCGACACAACCCTAATGATACAAGTTCACTGTCATCAGATGGCATTACACATATTACTGGAGATAAACAGGGAAATATATGGCTTGCAACTTACTCAACCGGCATTGAAATGATTGACCGGAAAACAGGGAAAATTGTACATTATAATCAATCGAACATTAAAGGGCTTGTATCAAACTACAACTGGTACGTGTTGCACAATAATGCCGGAACACTTTATGTAGGGCATGTAGTGGATGGATTAAGCATTATTAATCTAAAAAAAAGAACGGCAGTAAATTACAAGAATATTCCGAATGATCCGAAATCGTTGTGCGACAATACCGTAACCTGTATATTTGAGGATTCGCAAAAAAGAATTTGGATTGGTACAAGAAACGGTTTGGCATTATATAATCCGAAAACGCAAAAATTCATAAACTTCCGAAATAAATTTGGTGTAGCTGGAAGTCTTTCGGGTAATTTTATCAAAAGTTTTGTGGAAACTCCTGAACATAAGTTGTGGATTGGGACAGAAGGAAATGGTATCAGCATACTTGATTTGAATACATTAAATGCTGAGATTAATCCCGATAAGGTATTTTTCGAACGTATTGGAGAATCCAACACAGACGATGGCTTGTCAGGTGGTTCGGTTCAGGCGCTTTATCAGGATTTTTATGGAAATTTCTGGGCAGGTGGTTTTATTTCGGGTGTGAATTTTATCAGTAACCGAAAGGAGATTTTTCAGAAAATAAGTTATTTGCCTTTTGCAGGAAATCAAAACAGTCTTGATCATACTTCCGTTGTAGGTTTATGCGCCGATGAAGATGATAAAATATGGGTGGCAAACGTATTTGGCGGAGTTGCCCAATACGACCGAAAAAATAAAATTAAAAATATCAGTAGGATATCTGGTTCCGAAATACCGCTTCATGCACGTTCGGTATGCATGGATAGACAAAATAATTTATGGATTGGTACTACCGAAGGTAAATTATATCAGTTAAATAAAAAGTCTCAAAAATTAACCAATATACCTTTAAACCCTGCTTCTAACACATCTATTTTTTATTTATTCTGTGATTCAAAAAACAGAATATGGATTGGAACCGACGGAGGTATTTATGTTTACGACATTGCAACTTCTCAAATAAGACATTATTCAACTCAAAATTCGGAATTAAATGATAATAATATCCGAACTTTTTGTGAAGATAAAAACGGATATTTATGGGTAGGTTCTCTTATAGGTGCTTTGCAGGTATTCGATGAGAATTTTAATCTTATAAAAAACATAGGCAGAAATTTTGATTTTTATGCTGTCAACCATGTTTACAAAGATTCCAGAAACCGTATGTGGGTAGCTACACAAAACGATTTGTTTATGTTTAGCTCGGTCGATGCAAAAGCCTTTATGCGTTATGGAAAAAATGATGGATTTGCAGAAAATAACTTTTCGGCAATTTCAGAAGGAAAAAATGCCGATGAATTTTGGGTCAGCTCTATCAATGGAATAAGCAAAATTGATATTAAAAATAATAAAGTACTGAATTACTTCATTTCAGATGGAATTGCTGCGGGCGATTATGAGAAAAGCACAGTTGCAAAAACCAAAACCGGTGAGATATATTTTGGGGGTCAGCATGGAATTACTTTTTTCGATCAACATTCCGACGATGGAGATATTGCTTTTCTGAAACCACAGATTACTTCATTCATGGTAGTGGATAAATCGAAAGAATTTATTACTGATTTTCACGTTATCCCTTTTGGGGATGTTACTGAGCTGAATTACACCCAAAATTCCATTCAGATTAATTTCAATGTCCTCGATTATTCATTGAACAATAAGGTGGAATTTATGTATCAGATGTCGGGTCTTGACGATAGCTGGTATTTTGTTGGGAAGGAAAAACAGTTGACATTCCGTAATTTACGCCATGGGAAATATGTTTTCAGCCTTAAAGCACGTATTCAAAATAAAGACTGGACTGATCAGGAAGCTAAAATTACGATTGTTATACATCCACCTTTTTGGTTAACCTGGTGGGCAAAATTAATCTATTTGGTTTTAGCTGTTCTTCTTACAATTTCTATTGTAAAATTTTATAAAAACAGGCTGAAATTGGAAAATTCACTCATTCTTGAAAAAAGAAATCACGAACAGGAATTAGCACTTAATGAGGAAAAAATGCGTTTCTTTACCAATATCGCGCATGAATTGCGCACGCCTATGACGCTTATTATCGGGCCTTTGGAAGATATTGTTGCGGATAAGTCATTAGATCAAAGGTTGTTGAATAAATTAAATTCCATTCACAGAGTAGCCAACCGATTGCTCGACCTGGTAAATCAGATACTTGAATTTCGAAAAACCGAAACCAATAACCGTATTCTGAAAGTGAAAAGAGCCAACCTAATTTCGCAAATTTATGAAATTGCATTGCGTTACAAGGAACTTTATCTGAAAAAAAACATCGATTTCAGAATAATTCTACCCCAAAAGTCGATAGAAATTTATTATGATCCGGAAATTATTTCATTAATTTTGGATAATTTGTTGACCAATGCATTCAAATATACAATCGAAGGAAAAATTGAACTGATTGTTCGGGAAACAGTCGAATCGAATGTTGAATATATAGAAGTGAGTGTGAACGATACGGGTATTGGGATATCAGGAGAAGAATTGGAACGAGTATTCCATCGTTATTATCAGGCAAAAAACCGTCCGAATTCGGTTGCGGGAACAGGAATTGGTTTGTCGCTTGTTAAAAATCTGGTTGATTTGCACGAAGCTGAAATATCAGTAAATTCCCAAATTAATAAAGGTACAACATTTACAGTCAGGTTTTTACGAAATAATAGTTATCCTAATGCAATACATTTAGAAACAACAGATAAAATAGCTGACGATTATCATGAACCTGAAACGAATCAAAGGCCATTGGTGTTAGTTGTTGAAGATAACGAAGAAATTGTGGAATATATTTGCGATTGCCTGGATGAAAATTATGATATATTGACAGCAATGAACGGAAAAACCGGTTACGATTTAGCCTGTGAAAAAACACCCGATATTATTATCAGCGATATAATGATGCCCGTAATGGACGGCATGGAATTTTGCCGGAATATCAAACAAAATGTACTTACATCGCATATCCCGGTTATTCTGCTTACAGCAAAAACATCTGTGCAGGATAAAGCTGATGGTTACGATGCAGGGGCAGATTCATATATGACCAAACCTTTCAGTGGTAATCTGCTGAAAAGCAGGGTGAAAAATCTGCTCCAAACCCGTCCGAAGTTGAATGAAGCTGCTTCCGCCTTTAAAAACAAAAAACAGCTTCTGCACGATTCAGCCAGTCAACTCGACAAAGATTTCATTGAAAAAGTTACAAATATTATCGAGACACATATTGAACTCGAAGAACTTAGTGTTTCGCAAATTGCTTCGATGATGAACATGAGTCACTCATCGCTTTACCGTAAAATAAAAGCGCTTACCGACCTTACAACCAATGAATTTATACGTAAAGTACGCATGAAATTAGCCGAACAACTACTTTTAACTGGTAAATTTACCATTAACGAAATTATGTACCGCGTGGGAATGAACAGCGCCGGATATTTCCGTCAGAGTTTTAAAGATGAATTTGGAGTAACGCCTTCTGAATATCTTCAAAAACTGAAATAGTTGAATGTTGTTGACAATAGAATTAACGGAATCTTTTTTAAGCGCGTTAACTTTATTTAGATAATACAATTTATTATCTGATTGTAGTCAGACAGAAACAATACCTGTAAAATAATGCAATTTCTCGGATGCTATACTACTGCTTTGCTTACTTGAGTTATACCATCTGAAATTATTTTCAAAAGATAAATTCCACTTTTTGCTTTTATTGAAACTGTTGGTGTGTGCGTATGAATAGTTTGTTGTAAGCGTCCAACACTATCGTAAACAGTTATACTGCTACATTCTTTGAGATTCTCTATATTGATAACGTTTTTTTTTGTGTGCACTTTGAATTTTGGTGTTTCAGTTACAGATGTAAAATCTGAAGCAGATAATGGCTGCAATAGTCTGACATAAAAAAGACCTCCGACAACATTACTGGTGTTGATTGCCTGAAACTTAACGGTTATGGTATCTTTTCCTTGAGTGAGATTATTAGGGATTGGATATTCCACATTTACAAATTCATTTTTATTCCATTTTCCTACAATATTTTCAGTGGCAATGGTTGTACCATCAATTTGTATGTAAAATGTTCGGCTTCCCGATTCGTTTCCCCAATAACGAACCATCAACGATAAATCTTTTTTGCCTTTGGTAAGTAAACTGTAGCTGACAAATCCACCATTGCGGGCATCGCGCCAAAATTCGTTCATATGGGTGCCGGTGTACGAATTTAACGTTTGCATTTTATGATCAACTTCAGGTTGTTGTTGTCCGGGGGCAACTTTATCTAATGTTCTTAATTCCAACTCGAGTTCAGCTTTTTGTACTTCTGCCAAACTGTCCAAAACTTGCTGATATTCATCTTTTGTAAGTGACATCCAATACATCATATATCGGGCATCGTGTATTTTATAAAATGGTTCGAACACCAAAGTCGAATCGGACTCTTTGGCAAACAAATCTTTCCCTTTAAAATTGAGAGGCCTTCCTTTTAAAGGATAAAGTTTTGCAACTATTGAAGATCTTTCGCCAACAATTATTGGTGCCTGATCGAGAGGCACGAGTGGTCCGTTGGCTATATGTCCCCACCGACTATCATCGGCAACTAATCCCGTGAGGTTTTCAGTACCGGTTTTTGCACTTAGCAATACCGGTCCGTGCATTAATGCCAGATAGCGCGACACATTTGGCAATTGCTCTACTCTGTTTTCCATCGGTAGTATAATAGTAACTGAATCATTATTACTCCAGGTTCGTTTTACTCCTATGTACGTTTGCGGTACCGATGTGATTTGCAGTGTGTCGCTGTTTATTAAGATTTTCAGTTTACCGGCTTTAACCCAACCCGGTGAGCGAAGCATAAGCGTAAATTCCACCGGGGTATCGGTCATTATTTTAAGTTTTGTTTTTTCTTCTTCAGGAAAGGCAGTTTCTTGTCGTATTTTAATTCCTTTTTGCTCCCAGTTGAGTTCCGAAGCGATAAAAAGATTCAGATATAACGAATCATTCCGATGCGTAAAAATAAATTCGCCATATTTTCCATGGTTTTCCATGCCAGTTCCCACGCAACACCACATTGCCTGATTTGGTGCGGAATAAACACGATAATGTTGTGGACGAGCCGGTGTAAAATATACATATCCTCCATGTTCGGGATGTTGTGTAGATAAAATATGGTTTAGAACTGCTTTTTCATAAAAGTCGGCATAGGCTGCATCAGGATTTATGCGAAACAAATCTTGTGTAAGTTTGAGCATATTATTGGTATTGCACGATTCAGGTCCTTCAACTGAATGAATATAATCTATACAAGCCGATGCAGGCGGAAAATATTCTTTACGGCTGTTTCCTCCAAAAGCCAGACTACGATTGCCGGTAACCGTTGCCCAGAAAAACTCGGCTGCTTTTCTGTAAGTGGCATCTTTTGACACTTCGGCAATACGTGCTATGCCAACTGCCTTTGGTACTTGTGTGTTGGCGTGCATATTGTCCAAATTATCAACTTTAGCAGCCATACTGTTCAATATAACTTTATGCGAGAATCGTTTGGCGGCATTCAGATATTTCGTTGCGCCCGTCATTTGGTACGCATCAGCAAAAATTTCGTTCATGCCGCCATGTTCAATATTGAGCATAGTTTCCATTTGTGCATCGCTGAGTTGCGATGTAATAGAAATTCCCCAATCGCAAAAAGCCAGAAAAACACTTTTCGCTGTTTCGTTTCCACCATATAGCCAAGCGTCACGCAATCCGGCATAGGTTTTATGTAAATTGTACCATGGTACCCATGCCGCATTAAATGCTGTAAAGTTGCCTGTTTTAAATGTTGACCAAATATTGGCGCTTGTTGGTACGCCACCTGCATAACCTATTCCCCATGTGGGATATTTGGTTGTATTTGCTTCCTGACAAGCTTTGAGTTCGGAAACCATATAATCCATTCTGTTTTTACATTCAGTATTTCCGGTGGCTGCAGAGTGTATTGCCAAAGCTGAGAGATAATGTCCACCTATATGCCCATCCAAACCAATCCAATTGGTATAACTTGCTGCTTTTGTACTAAGTCCTGCTTCTTTTCGGTAAGGAGCAAGCAATCGGTCAACATCGTATTTTAGTAATGTTTCAATATTTAATTCCAGAGCATGTTTGAAAGGGCTTTCGAGTAATGTTACGTTTTTTAGAGGGAAATTATCAGTGTATAATTTATCCTGTTGTTCTCCTGCTGCAGGTTGTACGATTTTATAATTTATAATGTAGGTTTTTTTTGTAATTCCATCAAGCGCCGTTACTACAATTTCGGAAATTCCTTGCCCGGAAGAAACATCCACTGTGCCGTTGCCTGAAATTGTAACACCTTCTATCGTTGGTTTAACTTCGGGAGTTATGGATGTAATCCCCTCAGGAATAGTTGCCGTGTAGTTATAAACATTTGGTTGGAATGCAGCATCAAGAAATCCGTTTGAGAGCGAAATATTATCGAGTGTTGCAACATCCGAAACTTCGGTAAGTGTAAAATGGTCGAATTTAAAAAATCCTGCATCGCCGCGCGTGGTATGCGAAAAGTCAAAACCTTTAGTAGTGGCTTTTCCGCTTACACGAATTCCAATTGTCAGTTTCCCATCTGTAACATTCTGAATTACTGATAATTTGTAAAATGGTCCATTTTCGAATGATGACTCAGTTAGTCCGGCAAATGAGTAGTTTTCGGTGTAACCTAAAATGGTTAGATTGGTAGGTTTGTACGCGGCATGTGTTGCAGAGCCATAAAGCGTCGATTTTGTAACGTTGCCTGCAGTGGCAAATAATCGTTGATTGGTAAGTCGTCCGTTACTTACAGTCATAAGTGCTGAAATCTGATAATTACCTGAAGGTAATCCGGTCAAAGTTTGCGAAAATTCCACATCGCCAATGCTGGCATTCCACAGTCCGTTAATATATGAACCATTTTTGGTAGCATCGCCATCGGTGTTTGGTCCCAGCCATGCGTATCCGGTGGCACCTGTCCATGTCCAACCACTTGAATTGCCTGTTTCGAAACTCGAGTTCGTAATGCGTGATGTATAATCGGTTTGGGCAAATTGATTTTGAACTGCGAACGACAGCATTGCGAATAATACAATGAAAGAATTTTTGCGCATGATGATTATCAGATTTTTCTGTAAATGGTATCAACGACAAAAGTATGGATTTATAAACTAAATGGAAGGACTAAATTTCCGAAAATGGTGGACAAAATCTTAGATTGATACCTTCATAATTAGGTATAAAAAACCTACAAATATCCGAACTAAGTTTATAAAAGTTTATTCTTGCTATTGAACTATCTCACCCCTTACATTTTCAATTTTAATCTTCTGATAATTTTCGAGTTTTAATGCAGGGCCTGATTCAGGAATAATCTCAATATTTTTCAATACAATATTCTTACTTTCTTTAATTTCAGCACCAATTTTTGAGGTGATTTTTACATCTTCCACATAAATTCCTTCGATGGGATTTTCGGGCAATCCGTTGAAATACATAGCCCGACGTGCATTGCTGCAACGGATATTTTTCACGTGAATGTTGCGGAAAGTGGGCGTGGTTTCATCCACCGGAGGTAATTCACGTTTAATTGTGGCTTCTATGCCTGCTTCGAGCACTTCCACTGCCGATTGATTCATGTAATACAAATCGAAAAGCAGCGCTTCGGTAGCAATATCGTACATACCAATATTTTCGATATAGATATTTTCAACTGTTCCGCCACGTCCGCGTCGGCTTTTAAAACGCAACCCAACATCGGTGCCCAAAAACTGACAGTTGCTAATTTTCATATTTCGTACGCCGCCTGACATTTCGCTGCCCACCACAAAACCACCATGTCCTTTAAACACAGTGCAGTTATCCACAATGAGATTTTCGCAAGGACGAGCACGCTTGCGTCCATCTTCATCTTTTCCGCTTTTTATACAAATACCATCGTCGCCAACATCGAACGAAGAGTTTATTACCAGCGAATTTTTGCACGATTCCAAATCCAAACCATCGCCGTTTGCCGAAAAACTCGGATTGCGAACAGTTACACCATCGATAATTACATTTTCGCACATTAGTGGATGCAGATTCCATGCCGGAGAGTTCTGGAAAATAACACCTTCGAGCAAAACATTTTTACAGTTGATAAAACTTAGCATAACAGGACGCAGAAAATCGCGAATTTCCAACCATTCCGCATCTGTTTTCAGGTTTCGGGGAACGTTCATGTCAGCTATGCTATCGCCTTTAAAATACGCTGCCGACGGCATCCAGTAATCATCGCGTTTGAATGCGCCACCACGCGCAATAATCTGTTTCCATTGCCGTTCGGTTACTTTTTCTTTCTTCACCGGACGCCAAAATTGACCATTGCCATCAATTGCTCCTTTTCCGGTTATAGCAATATTTTCAAGATTGCGTCCCGAAATAGGCGATTGGCAACGTTTGGTGTCTAATCCCTCGAACGATGTTTCTACGATTGGATACAAATCTTTATCGGGCGAGAAAAGAATTATGGCACCTGCTTCGAGATGTAGATGGATATTGCTTTTAAATACTATTGGACCCGTAAACCACACACCCAGAGGAACTTTCACAGTTCCACCGCCCTTGGCAACTACAGCATCTATCGCTTTTGCAAACGCTTCTGTACAAAGGTTTTTGCCATTGCCTACTGCGCCAAAATCTGTTATCGAAACCGTAAATTTTGGAAATTTTGGAGCATGCACACGCGGCATTTCAAACGGAAGATTTTTGTAAAGATACTCGTACTTGTAGTTTTTGTTTCCAACGGCATTACACGATGTTGATGCTGAAAAAAATAAAATTGCAAAAAGTATTGTTGAAATTTTCAGCTGCGATTTTGAAATCATTTTGTTCATGTATATAGAGAGTAGAATTTATTATAACTAAAATTTTTATGTTGATTTTAAACTTTCAAACCTGAAACCCTGAAACTGCTCAAACCTTGAAACTGCTCAAACCTTGAAACCTCGAAACTTTCAAATAGCTATTTAACTCCCAGATAGTACCCCGTTACCGGACTTTGCGGATAACCCTGCGAACGTTGCAATACGTAACTTCTGTAAATCGGGTCTTGCATCAAAGTTACTCGTCGGTCAGAAGCAGGAATGTTGGTCTGATAAATCCGAATTTCGCCCGGCAAAACGGTGATTATTTCTTCGCGCCAGTCGCCTGCGATGTCGGCTATCATCATAATATTTCCTTTGATGCTATCAGTGAACGAATTCTCTTTGAATTTCGAAATTTTCATGCCTGCATCAAATCTGCGTCTGAATCTTTCTCTTATTGCTTCCGGAGTTTCTTCATCTTCATGGCTACTGGTTATATTTCTTTGTCCAAAATCCATTGTTAATGTTTCGCGTAACAAATCGGCATCCCACCAAACCCAATTCCGACAGTCGGGCACTTCATCGTTGGTCGAATTTAATTTTAAACCTTTCGAGTTTAACAGATACTTCGCACTGCTGCCACCTTTTTGGTCTTCGCTGGCAAAACATTCCAGTCCGGGTTGTTTGGGATTGAAGTCCGCCACCATGCCATCGCCTACGTGATAGGTTGGTATGCCGATTTTCCAAATCAATTTTCCGGTTTTTGCATCTACCATCATTACTCCACGCCCATCATTTTGCCAGGGTTCCGATACCATAAATACCTGCATACCTTCAAGCGAGGGGTCAATTTGTGTAAGGTAAGCTTTATCGGGATGACCCAAACCAGATGACCATAGGAGCGTACCGTTATCATCGAGCATACATGCACCGAGCAGAATTTCATCGCGTCCATCGCCATCCACATCGCCACAAACCATATTATGTGCTCCCTGACTGCGAACAACGGGATTTTCTTCATCGCCATCCCAGCGCCAGAGTTTTTCGAGTTTATTGCCATTGAGTTGCCAGGCATCTACTACCATAAGTTTGTAGGTGCCACGTGCTGCAAGTATGCAGGGCGTTTTTCCATCGAGATAAGCCATGCCAATCTGATTGCGGTTTTGTCGGTTTACATCGCCATAACGGAAATTACGTTCAGGCCACGTGGCGCGAGCAATTTCTTTTCCTGTCATGCCATCCAGAACAAGCAAATACTCGCTACCTGCAAAAATCCGCCATTTTTCATTTCGTTTATAATCGTTGCCGGCTGCTTTCAAAATAACTTCAGCCTTACCATCACCGTTAAAATCGTACGCCATAAAAGGCGAATACCACACACCCGGTTCGATTCCTAAACCCCAATCATAAGTCCATAAATGAGTACCATCACTCAAATAAGCAGAGATTTTATAGGTAATTCCGGTGGTATCGGCAGGCATACCCGGGTCCACATTCGAATCGGGTGAGCGGACAATAAAATCATAAGTTCCATCGCCGTTCAGATCGGCAATAGCCATTTTTCCTACTCGTTCTGTTGCATTTATTTTTATCGATGTATAATTTTTCAGCTTTTTAAAATCAACATCTACAGTTTCGGATTTACCGTTTTCTTTATTATTTACCACAGGTACAATTTTATATTGCGTAAGTCCGTTTATGGGTTGAAAATCGGTAAAATCAGTTGTAGTAATCATTGGTTTTGTGTTTAGTTTTTGCCACTTTCCATTTACAATCCGGTAAATATTAAATGCAGTTTGAGGAGCATCTGTATTCAACAAACGCCAATTGAGATATATTGATTTTCCATCCCGGGAAATAACTGCTGTAAGTCCGCGATTCAATTTTTCGGTAACTCGCTCTTTAGCAAAACCTTGTACAATTGGTTTTGGCTCATGGCGCGGTTCGAGAATTTCGTACTGATAGGTGCGTTCGCGCGGGTCTTGAGCGGAAATACTGCAATAAATAAGTAATAAAAAGCTAAAAAAATATTGATCTTGATTTTCATTTTTATAAAATTGAAATGTAATGATATTTTAACTGTATTATTAATAGAACGCGGATATAGCGGATGAGGCTAATTAACGCAGATTATATTTTAAGATTTAATATTGTTTTCGGATTTCAATTTCATAAATGAAATTACGAATTTCCTCGTATCAGCCATTTGCGAAGCAAAAAAACGGAAAAGAATCCATTTGTATCAGCTCAATCCGTAAAATCAGCATTCTATCTCTTTATTTATAAATTTCAATTTTCACAGGCGAGCACAGGCCGCTTTCCATTGGTTTCCAGTGTGCATAACCGGTTGATTTGTAATTCCTGTCCACAAAATTTATCTCGTTGAAGATGCGCCATTTTACATTTCTGCGATCGTAATCGGCAATCCGATTAGCAGGTAAATTGGTAACTTCAATTCGAACATGATTTTCACCTTGTTTTAGAAACTTTCCGATTGTGCATTCGAACGGTGCTGCCCAAACTGTTCCGGCAAATTTCCCATTTACATACACGCGTGCACTTTCGCGTACATCGCCTAGTTGCAGGACGTATGAAGCATTTGCTAGTAATTTTTCAACAGAAAATTTGGTTTCATAAACGCCGGTACCCATATTTATTTTTAATAAATCATTTCCTGTTTTTGTCCACGATTTCAGGGTTTCTAAATGCAACGTATCGTTCACTTGGGGTTCACTGTTTATGAAAAATAATTTCCATGGATTTTTTAATTCGATAATTTCTGACGGTTTTTCAGAAGTGTATCGCCATGGTTTCACATTAACATCTTCGCTTGAGAATGTTTTCAAAATTACCGATTTCCCCGATTTTAATTGCAGTTTTACTTTCTTCATTCCATTTCTTTCGTTTACAAGGGCTTTACCTGATTCCCCTGTAATAGGATCAAAAATTACTACAGATGTAAAAGGCACTGAAAGCGTAACCCAACCATCTGTATCTTTATCATGTAGAGCAGAAATAAAGTAATGATAACCCGTTTCATTGGTACGTCTGATAAAATGTAAACCGTATTTTGTGGTCATTTCTTCGGCCGTTGCCCCTAATGTTTCCAATGTTTGTTTATAGTCCCTTCCGGTTACGATTATCCCGTTTTTAAGAGCATGAGTTTTTGTCGTGGTGAAATCAGTTTTTGTCGTCAGTTCTTTCAATGCTTTCTCAAATAGTTTTTGACGCTTCTTTAGTTGACCAAATCCGGGTACAGAATCAGGATATTTTCCTAAGAATGCAACCTTAGCTCCTTGTTTTACCAAATCTGCAATGTGTTTCAGTGTGGTTTCGGGCATTTTTTGAACTGCCGGCAGTATCAGTGCTTTGTAACGTGCACCGCCTTCGGTTACAATTTGTCCGTTTTCGCAATGAGTAGAAAGAATAAATCTGTCTGAAATATAATCCACATCGTATCCATTGGAATATATTGAGTGCACCACGTGAATAAATTCCGGCATTCGTTTTTCCATGCTGTGAATATCGAACTGGAGTAACCTACCGCTTTGTTCGTCCCACACATCGTAAACAGGCAGGTAAACAAGGAAGTCGATATCGGGTTTGCCCATTTGCAAAAATGACTGACATCGGGTAATATACTCCATCAAAGCAGGAGCATCGCGCCAAATGCTGTTAGTAGGCGACATATCCATCGATGCATAAAATTTCCAGCCGGGCCAAGCAGCTTCTTGTGGCGAATACGTTGTGCCGTGAAAGTTCATTTTATTTACACCTGCTACAAACATTAAGTCGAGGTCGGGTTTGCACTGCGAGAGGGAAGTACGAAAATGTTCGGTTAACCAGGTAAATGTTTCGCTTGAAACAAATTGTTTCCCTGATATGTGTGCTGCTGAAGATGCATATTTCAACATCGACAGGTCTGAGTCATTTTTCCGAGTTAGTGAATCAGTTCTCAAACCTTTTATGTTAAAGTTTGAAAGTCCAAAACCTTCGCATTCCGGAATGTCAACCGTGGCATATAAATCAATCAAATTTCCGGGTGAGCCATGCGCCTGATTGCGGGTTTTACTTCCGTGCGAATGCGCCCAGTTTGTCCATTGTTGTGTGAAGTTTTCAAGCAACATATCGGAAATTGTTTCACGATAATCGGCAACGATACGGCGTGTTGTGTCGGTTCGTACTTTTGAAAGGAACTGAGGAAGGTAATTTTCGAGTTTATATCCGCGTCGTCTTTCAAATTGTTCAAAAAAATCTTCTGTCCAGTCGGCGCCATAAACTTCGTACGAATCATTGAAAAATGCATTCGGATAAGGGGTATTGTACTTTTCGAATGCCTGGCTGAATTTTTCGAAATAGCGGTTTGCAGCCCTTGCTGAAAAATGATCCATAACATAACCTTCGCCTCCGGGCGCAGCACGTTTTACAGTCTGAAAAGTTTTCCCGTTGAATGCTGCAATCAATGTCCAGTTTCCTTTGGGAGCTTTCCAGTTGATATTGCCTTCTGCGTCAACTTTTGTTGTAAGATCTAAAGTTTTTTTATTGCTGTAAGCCATCAAGCGTTGAAGCTTAGCTGCCGGAATTTGCTTTTTATCGTCAGGTACGATTTTCTGATTGAAAACCATTCCACCCATAACCTTGTATTCGTTCACAATAAGTTTCGAAGCTGCATCCTCAATGCTTACTTCAGGTCCGCCAAAAGGCCAGCCTGTTCCGGTGTTCATATCCACCTGAATGCCAAGTTGTTTTCCTTCGGTTATCGTGTGTCCGAGCATTTTCATCCATTTCTCAGAAAGAAATGAGATGTTGTTGGCATCATTGTTTTGCACTCCGTAAATGGGAGTGATTTCTACCAATCCAATTCCTGTTCGGGCATATTCTTCCAGATTCCAAGTCAGATTTTTTTCGTTTACAGCACTTCCCATCCACCACCAGCGTGTGCCCGGTTTGGATTCGGGAGTGATGGCAGGCCAAAGTGAATTTTTCTCGTTTCCCTGAAGAGTTAGTATTGCAGTGCACAGCAATGAAATGATTGCAAAATTTTTTATTAATGGAATTTTCATTTGTTGTTGATTTTATTGTTCGAAAAACAAAAAATAATTGTATGTATCGAAAAAAACAAAATTATCAATATTGCTTATTTCGGTCTGAAATCAAACCACAACTTCATACTTATACCTTCATCGCCTTTTTTTATGCGTACCGAAGCGGGCTGACTGTTTGGTCCGAGATGCGGAATAGGTTTAAAATCGCGAATGGCCGGAATTTCATACAGGAATGAAATGTCGCCTTCGGGGAAATCAGGATTTGTATTCACACCATCCTGACGCATTTTAGGCTCCTCAGGTGTGAAAACGCGTAGAAACACACCATCACTTTCGCTGTAAACGGTAAAAATACTTTCTTTGGTTTGTAACGTAGCCCAATACATATTGGCGTGATAGCCTTTAAATTCAGGGTAAATCAGGTTTTCGAAACTTTCGCCGGTGATGGTATTGTTGTATTCCTTATTCCATAACCCGTAATTTGTTCCTTTAATACGGTTTTTCCAAACGCGATAAGGTCCTCTTCCGTACCATTCCATGCCCATCATTCTGTTTTCGGGGTACGAAAATGTCAATCCGAAGTTGGTTATGTTTTCCTGCATAAACGAATCGTCGAAACCGGTGCCACCCGAAGCCCGATTAAGCATTACAGCCGACATGTGTAACATTCCTGCCGATGTCATTTCCCACCGAATAGAATCAACTCCGCCTAAATAATAAAATGTTACTACTGAATTTTTCCCTTCCTGACGCACTTTGTAATCCTTCAACTTAATTTTCATACCCACAGCAATCGGGCCGTTTGTAAACGATATGAAACCGCATTTGTTGCGTAAAGAATGAATTAAACCGTTTTTTGTATTAAACTGAACCTTAATGTTTTCGGCCAAGAGTGTAACAAGGCTGTCCTGTACTTCGTATGAAGCGCCACTGCCTGTTAAATCGGCTTTTTTAAATTCGTCTGCTATATATTTGGCTGCTAATTGAACCGGATAAGTCCAATTGCATACTACAGTGCCTTTTTCGTCCATCGCTTCCAATTCCAGTATGTTGGCAGTAAAAAATTTATCCGAAACGGGCAGTCTTACCTTCGCTGTTTCGCCTCTCGAAATGTCGGGCAAACCGATGGAACCTTCTTCTATTAAAATTTTTTTCGATTCTACCAAAGGGGAATTTATCTTATAAAGTTTATAATTGATTTTATGTCGTCCAAGTGTAGAGAAAAGATAATCGTTGCTTACAAAAATTTCGCCGTTGAACGAAGGTGTTATCATAAACTTCCGAATCTGAACGGGCGACCAGATTTCACGAATTGTGTAGTAACTGCCTTCTTTTTCACGATACGGGCCCAAAATTCCGTCTGGTGCGTTGAATCCGTCAGAATCAAGAATTCCACCTTTGTCGGAGCGTTTTACAGCTTCATCGGAAAAAGCCCAGGTAAATGCGCCGGCGAAAAGCGGACTTTCCATGTATTTCAGCCAAAAATCTTCCATGCCTGCGCCATTCCCCTGATCGTATAAGCCATGTGCAAACTCCGTGGGCATAAACACTTTGTACCCGTTTGTAAATCGGGCAACTCCGGTTTGGTATGCCGGATAATGATGTGTGTCCAAATCGTTAAAATCAGCCCAGGGATGTATTACGTGTCGCTTCTGCGGATCGTATTTGGCAAACTCCTTGTCGATTTTCTCGTTCCAGCCGCCTTCGTTGCCATTACTCCATATAACTACACAAGGGTGATTTACATCACGTGTTACAGTTTCTTTTACTAATTTGAGCCCGACTTCGGTATCGTACGCATCCTGCCAGCCGGCTAATTCGTCGATGTAAAACAAACCCAACGAATCGCACATATCCAAAAAATGTTTATCAGGTGGATAATGAGAGCGCACTGCGTTCATATTCATTTCTTTAAGCAGTTTTACATCCTTTAGGCTTATTTCGCGGTTGGTAGTGCGTCCACCATTGGGATAAAAAGAGTGACGGTTAGTTCCTTTCAAAACTACTTTTACGCCATTTACATACAAACCATCCTGCGGTCGGAAATCGACGGTACGAAAGCCGATCCGTTCCGTGTAAGTGTGAACAGTTTGGTTTTGAGCATTTTTTAATTCGAGCGTAAGATTGTATAATTGCGGATTCTCGGTGTTCCAGTTTATAACACCATCCCATTTTACGGAAATATTGTGTTTGATAACGCCCGATTGTAATTGAATAGTATGTTCCGGAAATTTTATTTTCATTCTTGGATGCGCGATGCCGACTACCATTTTATAATTGTCGGGTAGGGGAGTGGTGAACACTTCCGCATTGAGTTTACCATCGGCTTGCGCATTCACTGCAATACGGTCGATATTAACCGCCGGTTTGTTTACCAAATAAACGGGACGATAAATGCCTCCAAACAACCACCAGTCGGCACGACGCTCGGCAGCATTTACAAGACGGTTGGCAGAATGTTTCGAAACTTTTACTTCGAGTTTGTTTTGACTGCCGTATTTCAGTTTATCGGTAATGTTGTAACTGAAGCGATAAAATCCACCTTGATGCGTTTCACCTGCTGAAATTCCGTTTATTTTCACTTCGGTATCGGTCATTACACCTTCGAAGATAATCTCAGTTTGTTTCCCTTGCCAGTTTTTGGGTACGCTGAAAGTGTATTCGTAAAGTCCGTATTCCATACTGGGGTTTTTGAGTCCTGCTTTGTACCAACGTCCGTAAGTGTATTCGCCAAAGCCCTGTAATTCCCACTGCGAGGGAACTTTTATTTTGCTCCATTTTTTGCTGTTCATACCATCGGAGCAATAAAATTTCCATATTTTTTCGTCGCCTAAGCCGGTGCCCGAAAGGAATAAAGTTTCAGTCTGTGAGCCAAAAGTTGAAATTGCAAATAGAAAAAGAAGGATGAATTGTAGGAAAGTTTTCATGATACTATATGAGTTTTGCAGTTTTACCAAGCAAATCTAACAAATATCAGTGTTTTTTCCAATATTAAAGGCTTTACTTCAGCTTTTAATGTACTTTTAGCCATGAAGTTGCACAAAAATCGATGAAAAATATTATAAAGCTGAATTCGTTTAATAGTTCAAATTCTCTTTTTAATCCATTCAAGGATAAGATTTAAAAGCTCATCAGGGATTTTATTTTTGGTGGGTACGTCTTCAATTTCCTTCTCAGACCTGTTTTCTTTCATTAAAAGATGAGTGTAATTTGGCAGGATTTCAACTCTTACATTTTTATTTCCATTGTTCTTCATTGATGAATACAATTTCAATCCGTCATCGGGTGGAACATTTTTATCCTTTGTGCCATTTATTATCAATGTAGGTTGTTGAATCAATTTCGCAGTTTTTAACGGATCGAAGTTCCAAAGAAATTGCAGATTTTTGTCCGATTTCAAAAGTTCAGGTAATTTTTTTCCATCGATTAATCCATTTTTAACCTGAAATTCGATGATTTCTTTTCCTTTCGAACCAATTCCCGAAAGCAGTATCAGCAGTTTCACCGATTTATCGGAAGCAGCTATGATATGAGCAATGGATGCACCTTCGCTTAAACCTATCAAACCAATTCGCGAACTGTCAATTTCATTTCTTGTTTTCAGATACTGCAAACATTCCCGTATGTCACAGGCTCTTTCTTCTGATGTCATGTTGTTAATATCACCACCTTTTGATGTTCCAACGCCTCTATCGTCAACCCGTAAAACTGCTATACCGTTCGAAGAAAGTTTATCGGCTATTTGCCGGAAAGGACGGTAGGCGGTCAATGGTTTTTCGGGTCGGGAATTATCGCGGTCGTGCGCCGAACTACCGGTAATTAAAATTACAGCAGGATATTTTTGATTGATGTTTTCAGGATATGTAAAAGTTCCGGCAAGTACATCGCCGCACTTTAAACGAATATTTACATTTTCGCCGGTATAACTGGCATTTGTCGGAGGTAAATAATTGATTTGATTTTTGTTATTACATGAAGTAAAAAGCAAAAGAATACACAGGATATGAAAAACTGATAACTTAATGTTCATTCGCATAGTCAGGGTCTTATACCTATGGTGAATTATATTCATGTGTATTACTTGTTAACCATCAGCGAGTTAATTGCTCGTTTTTTTACAACAAAAGTACAAAAATCAACCTCGACTTTCAAAATTCAAATTTTTGTGCAAACCTAAAAGCGTGTGTTACCAGCATGGCCGTTCAGTCGTAATACAGTCGTTAATTATTACAGTCATATTAATTTTCTGTTTGTCAACGCAATAAGCCTGTTTTGTTTCTTGCCTTGTCTTTTCTTGTCTTGTCAGGCAGCTGAAACAACCAGATAAAATTGTCTAATTGCACAAAACCAAAATTTAAACTCTTCACAGTTCATTGTTTTATTCTTTCAAAATGCACTTAAACTGTCTAACCAAGCAAAAATACAATGTACTGTAACTGCTCTGCCCAAAAGAAAAAGCTATAAAAGCCACTGCTATACAATTGAAAATTTAAACTAACTTGCAGTGGCTTTTTTTGCTTTTTGGGCGTTTAGTTAAAGCTTATTGAATTTCAAAAAGTACTCGTCAATTTCTGCACGAAGTTCAATTCCTATTCTTTCAAAACAATCAAGAAGGTCTTTATATGCACCTTCGCCTCCAAGAAAATCCCAAAACTCGTCTGCAACTTTTAGTTCGTTGTCTAAATCCAACATCCCACGCATTGTCCAACGCGCATATGGAGCCGGTTCATATGGATTATAAGGAATTGCAATCAGAGTTTCTATTTTGGCTGCTGGATTTACAGCAAGTGTTGCAGCAACCCATTCCAGTAGAGTTCGTTTAAACTCTTTGAATCCACCTGCATTTGGTTTAGCTGTTTTAATGTCAAACAAATAAATTGTGTCGTCGTGTCCAATAATTTTCACATCAACTTTAGTTGGTTTGACAGTTTTCATTTCACCAGATTGGCATACAGCTCTAATTGCAGCAATTTCATCAATTTTGTTTGGTGAAATTGCTGCAATTGCAAGTCTATCCATAATGTCTTGGATTACTTTGTGAGCTTCCGACGAAATCTTAGTACCAGCAGTAGCCTGAGATTGAGCAGTTTTAAATCTTGTTGCTCCCAAAGCTAATGCCACAGGTTCGAATATACTTGTTCCAAAATTAGTATTCAAAGAGTGAATAAATGAGTAAAGAGCCAATCTGTCTTTTCCTAATAGTCGAGTGTGGAAGGGCATCACAGCCGGTTCAGGATTGTAACTATGAAATTTATGACGTAGACTTGTTCTAAGAACATTTTCAACTTCAGTAATTTGTTGTTTAGTTAGTGCCATTTATTTGCTTTTTAAATGAAAAATTATTTCTGAATATGCACTTTTATCTTTTTCTGTTCTGTTTAAAACAGGTCTTTTGTATTGATTTACAATCTGCATTCCGGCATTTTCGGCTATAGTTGGGTACATATTGTATTTGTCGTTAGCAACAAGGAAAATATCAAAGTCATCAACTAAGTATTTTTTTGCATTATTCAGCACGTCGCTTATTCCTTGTACATAACTTTGTTTTGCTTCTTTTCCCTGACCTTTGAATAGCGGTCCAATCTCTAATTCATCTTTTCTCTCAAAGCCAAACAAATCATAAGCATAAGCGTGTTGTTCGTGATAATCTATTAAACCTACATATGGAGGTGAAGAAAAAATTCCTCTGATTTTTTGTTTTGAAATCAAGTCTGCAAATTCGGGATTCTTCTTTTTCAATACTTCAACAATATCAATTGTTCTGCTGTCACCTGTCAAACAAAAATGATAAGTAGGTTTTCTTAATCGATCGTATTCAGCTAAACGCTTAATAGTATCTTTAGAATAGCTTTCCCACCATTTGAGAATGGAAAACAACGGCTTGCATATTTTTCCATGTTTTCCGCAATAATAAGTTGTAGTTACTGGTTCTAAAAGCGTGGCTAAATCAGCGTGAGTTGTTGCTCTGCAACTTCTGATTGTACGACTCAAAATTACGCTTACTATTCTTTTGGTATATTGGTTTTGTATCTTTTTTATTTCATCAAATACGAATTGGATTTCTTCTCTGATATGATTTGAATACCATTTGTCAAGAAAAGTATCTTCTTTGTCCTGACGTAATTTAATATTGTATTTTTCAACTAATTGATTGAAAATCGGTAAAAATTCTAATTCTTTCTCTTTTCCGTATACCTTTTCGTTTATTTCTTTTCTGTGAACCTTGTATTTGTAATCAGGAACAGGAAAGTATTTAGTGTTGAATAAGTTAAGTTCTTGTAAAAGACTTGTTTCAAAATCAACTGTATGAGAGTTTTCCAAAAATGACTTTAGAGATTTTGTAATTCTGTTTATTTCAGTTTGAACATCCTTTATGTCATAGTGAGTAACCTTACAATTGCCAATTAATGAATTAAAAGCAGAAACATCCACACCAACTGCATGTATTCCTAATTCACATGCTTGTACCATAGTTGTTCCGCTTCCAGAAAATGGGTCGAGTACAATATCTCCTTCTTTAAAATAGACTTCTTTTTTAAACTTGTCAGTATGATTGTCGAGGAAATACTCAACCAATTGTGGTATAAACTTTCCTTTATATGGGTGAAGTCTATGTACGTGTTTTGTTGTTTCGGATTCCTTATATTGGTCAAAAGATAATGTCCAATTAAGGTCTTCTCCCAATTCATCTTTCCAGGATTCTTGTTTGGTCTTCTTTTGACCTTTATAATAATTAATCAATTCCTCCTTGGCAATTAACGTTGAACCATTTTCCCCGATTTTGGTTATACGACCATACTGAATAAGATAAGAAATGTTAGAGGTTGTAACATTCTTTTCTAAATAGTTTGAAGCCCAAATGCTTGCTTCACTTATAGATAAATATTCTGACATTTTATTTGTTGTTTGTTCCACCATATTTAATTGTTTGTTCTGCGACTTTCAATGCTTCGATTCCGAAATCTTCATTTTGTATTTCGTATAAAATTTTTTCACTCAGATATTGAGTCAATATCAAGCTTCTCTCAATTTCGAGAATGTCAGCCAATTTTGAAATCTGTTCTTTTGTGGCTCTTCTTTCTCCTCTCTCAATTTTGCTTAATATTGCGGTGTCAACACCAATCTGAGTTGAAATGTCTCGCAATAAAAATCCTTTTTGTTCTCTTTTCCCTCTAATTAATTCACCTGTAGTCATTGTTTTTTGCTGTAAAAATTCCGTTTGACAATATTTGTCAAATGTAGTGAGTTTTTTTCGAAAAAGAGTTCTTCTGTTGGTAAAACTTTTCAACAAATTCTAATGTTGTCATTGTTTTGTCAGTTCAGTTTTTGAGAAATAACTTGTCAAATATTATGGTTTTGTTCTTTTTTTTTCGGCTTGCTGGTAACGACCGAGGCTATGGGCACGGGCGGTCTGCGGTCGAATTTCCTGTCGCAATAGCGACAAAGGAAATGCGGGCGCAAAGACTGCCAGAAGCTCATTAGCCGCCCAAAGCGCATAGATACTATGATTAAATCCAAATAATTTTGCAATTATTTTTAAAATAATTTC
>CAYNGF010000034.1:0-30967 GCA_964396515.1 uncultured Paludibacter sp. | reverse complement strand
CCAAATCAACAATAATATAATACGAAAATGGGCTTTTTAAGGCTCGACTAATTATCTTCGTGTCGTTGCGACTTTGTGTCGTTGCGTTCAGAAATATTTCTTACAAATTGTATGAAGGTTATGCAAAAATTAACTTATGAGAAAGCATCTTATCATTAATAATCGTTTATTAGTAAAATCCGTTAGATATTTATATGTATTGAAAGATATTTTATTAGTGAAATCTCAAAGTTGTATTGACCATTATTAACTCAACCCCACAATTTCCCCATCCACTAAATCTATATATTTGGCCTGTGGTTCTTTGGGTAGCCCGGGCATGCGCATGATATTCCCTGCTATGGCTACAATAAATTCAGCTCCGTTGTTAAGCACTAAATCATTAATATGGAAATCGAAATCGCGGGCAACACCGTAAGCTTTTTCGTCGTCGGAAAAGGAGTATTGTGTTTTTGCAATACAAACCGGATATTCTCCGGCACCCATTTCTATCAAACGTGGAATTTGCGCCTGCGCTTTCTCAGAAAACAACACCCGACGAGCTCCATAAATTTTCAGGGCTATTTTCTCAATTTTGCGTTCGATGGTATCTGTGTCTTTGTATGTGTAATGTATTGGTCTCGAAGGCTGATTTTCAATCATTTCCACAGCTTTTTGAGCCAATTCCACTGCGCCTTCTCCGCCCAACGCAAAAGCATTATTTACAGCAAATCCCACTTCTTTTTCTTCACAATGCTTTTTTAGTAATTCAATTTCTTCATCAATATCAAAACTGTATTTATTAAAAGCCACCAACACATTCTGACCGAATGATTTCAGGTTTTCAATATGTTTATCAAGATTTTCAAAACCTTTTATCAAACCTTCGGCATTTGGGAACTTAATGTCCTTAACGGGAACACCTCCGTGCATTTTAAGTGCTTGTGTAGTAACAACCAGTACCGAAAGCGCCGGACTTAATCCGGATTTCCGACATTTTATATTCAAAAATTTTTCTGCACCTAAATCAGCGCCGAATCCAGCTTCGGTAACAACATAATCGGTAAAACTGAGTGCCGTTTTAGTTGCTACAACTGAATTACATCCATGAGCGATATTGGCAAACGGACCTCCATGGATAAACGCAGGAGTATTTTCGGTGGTTTGCACAAGATTTGGGTGCATAGCATCTTTCAGCAACACGACAATAGCTCCCGCAATTCCCAAATCGTCAACAGTAACGGGTTTACCGGAATAAGTATAACCCAACAATATTTTCCCAATGCGCCGCTTCAGATCATCCTGATTTTCGGCAAGACAAAGAATTGCCATGATTTCGGATGCAGGTGTAATGTCAAACCCTGTTTCGGTTGGAATTCCATTGGTATTTCCTCCCAAACCGGTTATGATATTACGTAAACTGCGGTCGTTCACATCAAGTACACGCTTCCAAAGCACTTGTTTGATTCCATCAGCCTGATTCCTGTTTTGATAAATATAATTATCGAGTAAAGCTGATATCATATTGTTAGCCGATGTAACAGCATGAAAATCACCCGTAAAGTGCAAATTGATATTTTCCATTGGTAAAACCTGTGCGTAACCTCCGCCTGCTGCACCGCCTTTCATTCCAAAACACGGACCGAGTGAAGGTTCTCGGAGAGCTACTGATGCTTTTTTACCAATTTTGTTCAACCCTAAACTTAACCCAATTGAAACAGTGGTTTTCCCGATTCCTGCTTTTGTGGGTGTAATGGCAGTAACCAGTATGAGTTTGCTTTTTCGTGCTTTTTTACTCTTTATCATACAACACGGAATTTTAGCAATATATGGCCCATAGGATATGAGCGTATCTTTGGCAATTCCCAATTCACGTGCTACCGCCGAAATTTTTTCAAGATGCGATTCGTGTGCAATTTCAATATCAGATTTCATACAAAGAAATGTTTTAAATTTTTATCTGTGTTTTTTATGCTTTACAGATAACAAATTTACAAATTAAAGTTCATTTTTCTTTCTAAAAATCAACAGAAAATAAAACAATATAGAAATGAACTCAATAATTAAGATAATTAAAAAGGAAGGTAAATTGAATTTGATATAGTCGGAATAATTTTTCAGGATATTGATTAAACTTGTTTATAATTCATATTCAATTTTTCATTTCTACATTTTGCATTATTTCTGAATGCTGCACCAAAGTGTTACTAAAAAAGGCACCGATAAATCCATGATAAATCCATGATAAACAGAGACAATTGAAAATTCTTTTCCAGAAGTACGAACGATAATCGGGAAAGTAGTATCCATAGTTGTAGCGCCCCCGGCAGCTATAGGAGCAAGTTTGCCGAAATATTTCACCATTAGCGGTGCGAGCAACAACGCAAAAATTTCGCGAAATATGTTTGCAAGTAACGCAATTGTGCCTAATTCTATTCCCTTGTATTCGGTAATTAAAATTGATGAAAGTGAGTAATAACCAAATCCGGAACTTACAGCAAGCATATCTGTAAGTGAATGTCTAAAGAAAAGCGAGGCAACCACAGTGCCAAGCCATGTTCCTGCAATAGTAAAAAGTGGTAAAAAAAGTACACGGGAATGAATCCTGCGAAATTGTTTTACGGTATCGGGCTGGTGACCAATGCTAAATCCAACGGCAAACATCAAAGCGCACAAAATGTAGAAACTTATATCGACGTTTTGCCATTCATTGGGTAGAATACGGAAAATACCAACCAGCAAACCGGTAGCAAAAAAAGATAATATAATTAAACTTGCTTTCAAATTTATTTCAAATTTTCAATGCTTTTTTAAATCAATCTTTCAACAAATCCGGACGCAGACGCTTGGTGCGTTCCACAGCCTGCTGATGATTCCATTCATCCACTTTGGCCTGATGACCTGACAGCAAGATATCAGGAACCTTCCAACCTTTGTAGTCGGCCGGGCGAGTATAAACCGGCGGTGCAAGTAAATTATCCTGAAACGAGTCGGACAAAGCCGATTGTTCGTCGCCAATAGCTCCCGGAATCAGTCGTACTATTGCATCGGTCATGATGGCAGCCGGTAACTCACCACCGGTAAGCACAAAATCGCCTATCGAAATTTCACGGGTAATCAGATGTTCCCGAATACGATGGTCGATTCCTTTGTAATGTCCGCAAAGTATGATCAGATTTTCAGAAAGCGATAATTTATTTGCCAATGGCTGATTAAAAAGTTCACCATCGGGCGAAGTGTAAATCACATCATCATAGGGTCGTTCTGCTTTAAGTTTGTTGATAACTCTTTCGACGGGTTCGATTTGAATAACCATACCTGCGCTGAAACCAAAAGCATAGTCGTCCACACGGCGATGTTTGTTGGTTGTATAATCACGCAAATTATGTACATGTACTTCTACCAAGCCTTTATCGCGGGCACGTTTTACAATCGAGTGATTTAAAGGACTTTCGAGCAGCTCCGGAACTGCCGATATTATATCTATTCGCATTTTTATTAGAACAAAAAGTAAAGAACAATGAACAAAGACAAGGTATGATTCACAACGAAAAAAACTTATTATGTCTAATAAACTTTAAACATCTTACAAATTAGCAGCAAGCCATTTTCTGAGCACTTCGGGTTTTTTGCCCGAACGTTGGCAATAATCCAGAAACTGCGCTTCATCTATTTTTCCGATGTTAAAATATTTCGATTTCGGATGCGCGAAAACCAATCCTGCCACAGATGCGTTTGGAAACATGGCACCATTTTCAGTCAGCGAAATACCTGATTTCTCAAAATCAATCAGTTTATCGAGGATAAAAATTACCGATTGATCGGGAAGCGAAGGATAACCTACCGCAGGACGTATTCCTTGATAATGTGCTTTGAAAAACTCGGGAATATTTAATTTCTCATCGGGTACAAAACCCCAAATTTCTTTTCTGATTTTATAATGCAACCATTCTGCTGTTGCCTCTGCAAGCCTGTCAGCAAGGGTTTTTATCAGAATAGACGTGTACATGTCATCTTCCTTTTCAAACGATTCCGCAAAAGCTTCGGCACCAATTACTGTATTGGCAAAAACTCCTAACCAATCGTTTTCAGGTCGAAGAAAATCAGCTAATGAGTAGCAAAAACCATCAGTTGCCGGAATTTGCTGGCGAAGTGTAGGAATTTTTACTTTTTCATTTTCAAACTCTACCAAAATATCTTCTTCCGAAGAATGTGCCGGAAAAATTCCTATTACGGCATTTATTTTCAGAATTTTTTCATCGAGAAATCGATGGAGCATTTCCTGCGCATCTTTATAAAGTTTGAGTGCTTCTTCGGCTTTAGCACGTTCATTTTCAGGAAATTTTTGCAGCCAGCCCACCTTACACGAACCGCAACTGCAAACGCTCTGAATGTCATCGTATTTTCCATTCAATCGCCAAGCCATAAAGAAAAAAGTCCAGTGAATAAACGGAACTATTTCTCTGATATTAATGTCATTCAATCGGGTAATTCCCGGAGTATCTGGTTTCATATTACCTCCCCTTAAAAGAAGTGAATTAAAATAAGATATTTTCTTGTTTTAAACTCAAATCCTCATTCTTAACTGTTCACTTCGTATCTTTCCAATTTTCTTACTTTCTTACTTTTCAGTAACCTTAACCACAAATATGGAATATTTTGAAATAGTATATATCCATTTTTATGGTGTAATTACTTTCCCCTTCAGGGATGGGGGTTATTATCTACAACAATAACAAACTTACCGCCATTACAGCCAAACCTGCCACAAAACCTGTGATGGAGTAATGATGCTCACCGTATTTTTCGGCACTAGGGAGCAATTCGTCCACTGAAATAAAAACCATGATTCCGGCAACACCGGCCATAAGCACACCAAGTGTCAAATCGTTTAAAAAAGGCATCAAAATAAAATAACCGATTAATCCGCCTAATGGTTCAGCCATACCTGAAGAAAGTGAAAGCCAAAAAGCTTTTTTTCGACTGCCCGTAGAATAATATATTGGTATTGAAACAGCAATACCTTCGGGGATATTGTGAATAGCAATAGCTACGGCAATGGGAATGGCAACTTCCGGGGAAACCATGGCAGAAGCAAATGTGGCAATACCTTCCGGAAAATTATGTATGCCAATAGCCAATGCCATCATTAATCCCATTCGTTTCAAATGTTTTTCCTTTCGGCCGGCCATTTCTTCGATGGAATGAATTTCGTGTGGATTTTCGGCAGAAGGAATTAACATATCGATGGCAAATATTAAGGCGATGCCACCAAAGAAAGATAAAACCGTTAATAATTCGGCGTTACTGCTTCCGTGCGAAGAGAAAAATGCGCTTGCTTGCGGAAAAATCTCGACAAATGAAACATATATCATTACTCCTGCGGAGAAACCAAGCGAAGTTGACAGGAATTTTGTGTTGGTTTTATTCGTAAAAAATGCAAGTGCACTCCCAATACCTGTACTTAAACCTGCGAATATAGTTAAACCTAATGCAAAAATTATATTGTTTGTATCCATTTGAGTTTTTAGTTTATAGAACTACAAAATTAAGCGAAAATGTTGTAAGTTTGTAGTATTGTTTAATATTTCAGAAATCTAAATTATCATGAAACGATTCATTTTATTTACTTTTGCTTCATTAGTTTTGGGGAATTTTGTTGTTTCACAAAACAAAAATACCGCACCAATGGTTCTGAACAAGTTTGAAACCATTCAATTACTCAAACCTGACACAACAGGAGGGAAACCTTTGATGGCTGCGATAAAAAACCGTAAAACCGATCGTCAGTTTCAGCAAAAAAATCTGTCATTAAAGCATTTGTCTGATATTTTGTGGGTTGCAAACGGCATAAACCGCACAGATGGAAAACGTACAGTACCTTCGGCAATGGCACTTTATCCCTTGCAAACCTATGTTTTGCTTGCCAATGGCGTTTACCTGTACAATCCGAAAAAACATCTGCTTGAACCAATTGTTGAAGGTGATTATCGCGAACTTGCGGGCAGACAGGATTTTGTAAAAACCGCTCCACTCAATCTTGTATTTATTGCTGATTATAAAGCTTATGAGGGAACACGAAAAGTTGAAGAATCACGCCGACTTTGGTTAGCTTCGCTCGATGCGGGACATTGTACACAAAACGTGTATTTGTATTGCGCTTCTGCAGGTTTAAAATGTGTGGTACGTGCAGGTGCTCAGGAAGCGGAATTGCTAAAACTTCTGAAACTCGACAATAAATATCAGTTTATTGTGGCGCAAACGGTTGGATATTGATTTTTCGTTTCGGGTTTGTTAATAGTTATGTTAGGTTTAATAAAGATATTTCTTAATTATTAAATTGAACTGCAATAGATTTCATGGTTTTGAGTGTAATAACCTGAAATTATCACATTACTCAAAATATTTTGGTTGTTTAAATATTTGAATTTAATAAGCCAAGTACGCTAAAGCATAAATGCGGAGAATAAATCATATTTTTAACACATTTTGCGCGGTGAATTTACAGAAATTGACACTGACTACGAACAATAGTCAGGGTGAACAATTAAAAGTATAAAAGTTTTATTTTTTCTCCAATTCCAAATCGATGCGTCCGAGATAAAGACCGCTTTTCGCCATTTGGGCGATAACAACCGGTTTGCCGGCTGCATTAACAGTTCGGGTATTTTCGAGCATTGTATGCGAATGTCCGCCAATGATTACATCGATGTTTCTGGATTTTTTTGCCAATTTAAAATCATTGATTGCAATTTCCGTAGAATCGGACCCCAAATGCGACAGACAAATTACCAAATCGCATTTTTTTAGTTTTTTCAGTTTACAGGCAGTTTGGTTGGCTGTTTTTACAGGATCGTTGTATTTCAACCCTGCATAATTTTTAGCAAAAATTAAACTCTCAGGATTCACGCCAAGACCGAAAATTCCAATCTTTATTCCGCTCCGATAAGTAATTATGTAGGGCTGCACATAACTTTTAAGAGCGGTTTTTCTAACATCATAATTTGCTGAAACAATCGGGAAGTTAGCTTTACGCAATGCACTTACTAAAGAATCTATTCCATTGTCGAATTCGTGATTGCCAAGCGTTGCAGCATCGTATTGCATACGATTGAGCGCATCAATTTCAACATGTCCGTTGAAAAAATTAAAATAAGGTGTTCCTTGATAGAAATCGCCGGCATCAACCAAAAGAACATTTTTCTCTTCGGAACGGATTTTTTGTATCATTCCCATTCGCCGCGCATAACCGCCCATATTGGCATTGCTCGATTGGTTTTTATCGGTAGGTTCAACCTGGCTGTGCGTATCATTGGTGTGGAGAATCACAAGTTTTTCCTTTTGCTGAGCATTGATTTGTACAACAATTGCAAACAATATTGAGATAAGAATAAAACAAAACTTCTTCATGATTTATTAAAATTTAATTGGTCACAATTTTTATTCTACCATCCAACGATGACGTAATTTTTCTTCCCTGAGCTGTTTCGTTTTTAATGAAATCGAGTAACATATCGCGAATTTTGATATTCGTAAATTCCGATTTGATGCTTTGAGCCAAAGGTTCCATTTTATCGTTGCCGGCAGCCAGATAATCGTTGGTTGCCACAGTGTATGTCTTATTCAAATCGATTGGCACCCCTCCAATAAGGATATTTTCGGCTTTTCCTTTTCTGATTTCAAAAGTAAGTCCTGCAACGCCTTGTCCTCCAATCGAGGCAAAACCCTGAAGCAATGCATTCAGTTTATCTCCTTTTAGCCAAAGAACTACCAATTCATTCTCGAAAGGCATAAGTTCGAAAACCTTACGTACTGTAATTGGGCCCTGTGGAACTATAGTACGCAGTCCGCCCAAATTTACAATGGCCACATCTACCGGAAATTTCATATATTCAGAAGCTGATTTTTTATACACCTCGGCACTGAAATTGGAGAGTAAACTCTCAGGCTTATGTGCCCGCATTGTAACATCCGACTCCCCGATTACCACATTCATTTGTGCATTCATTTTTTCCTGTAAAGGTTTAAGATAGGCTATGTACGTTTTATCGGCAATTTTATCCACAGTACTATCAAGCGGAATTTTGTAAGAATAAGAGTGGGTTACCGAATACTTTGGCGACGAACAGGCAATTGTAATCGGAACTAATACGATGTAAATATATTTAAAATACTTCATAATTGTTGGAGATAAAATGAGAGACGAAGATACAATTTTTTTTCAATTGAAACAGCTACCTTCTAAAACAGTTGATTTGATTTCTTTCAGTCTTCTTTTTTCCCATATATATCAATATTATTTTCTTCATAAATGATTCTAACTCCAAGCACCTTACGTGTTGTTTTATCTCTAATAAATTTGACCTGAACATTAAATTCTGCAACTTCGAAAGTATCATCACTTACATGAATCAATTGAATTGTACCCATATCTGTTACTACTAAAAAAGTGTCGTTTTTTATTTCTACTACCACACTTTCAGCATATTGGTTTTCGGGCATAACGTAACGACCGGCATAATCATTTAATGATTTTTTCGGAATACTATCGTTTGAAAACAATGAAGTGCTTAGTATAAAAAAGAAAAATGTTAGAAGTGTTAATTTTAATTTCATAAATTTTTTATTTTAAATAAAGCCGAAAGGTATAATCTTTCGGCTTTGAATTGGTGTGATTTTTTTCAAGCAGTAAATTAAAAACAGACGACATTATATCTTTACTTTGTTTTCGAATATGTATAAATGGATTTACCGTATTTATTCAGAAAATTAACTGTAAACTTTTTGTACTCGACAGAGCAAATGGAAAAACCTGTTAAATCGCTGCAAAACTGTGTACCATCAATTTTATCTACCTTGCGTGATAATGAAGCTGAACTGTTTACGATATACTCGACCGGCGAATCGTTTTTCTTAATATGCTGAAAACTATGAATATGTCCACAGAAGTAAAAATCCACCTTATATTTACGGAGTAATGGATCTATTGTATTTTGCATATCGATTCTTTCACTTTCCGGTTTTTCAGTATATGCATATACGGGATGATGACCAATTACTACTTTCCAGGTTTCTTTTGAAACTGCTAAAACACTGTCGATAAAATGCAATTGTGCCTTATCATCTTGTTTGTAAGCATCAGGATATCCAACCGAATCTTTTCTGTATTTAGTAATTAACGGAGCAGTATCAATAAAAAGTAAACGAAGGGTTGTACTATCGTTAATTTCTTTTACCATAGTGTAATAACGAGATGGCATAATCCAACGGCGGCTTATTTTGCCATAATCCAGACAAGCCTGCGTATTTCCTCTATATTCATGATTACCAAGTATGGCGTACCAATCGATCATTAAATCAGGGTGAGTGTAAATCAATTCATAATTTGTCATCCATAGTGGATCGTTTACACTTGCCACTCCGTTAAAATGATGAATATCGCCGGCTGCAGCCACAAACTCAATATCATGCTCAAAGGCAACTTGACCCATGGCTTCAGCTACGATTTTTTGATCGAAATATCCGTTCCGACCAAGATCGTTGGCGACAATAAAATTATAATCACCATAACCAAGCGCTGCAAAATCTTCTTTCGTTGGGTTTTCGCATGAAAAAAATGAAGTCAGAATTATAAATCCTAAAACTGATTGTGTTAATTTGTTTGTCATATATATTTTGAGTTAAGCAACAACAGGTATTTAATTCCTATCGTTGATGCTGAGATTAAATACAAATGTATTAGAAATACTTAATTTTTAAAAAGTCTATTTTGTTCCAAATGCACCAAAATAAGCTGCAGGCGCTGGCGATTTGTAAGTTTTACCATTTACAATAATACCGGTAGTAGTATAATAGGGAGTAAAATCTGTTTTGGCTCCTGTAAGCGCAGGTGAACCTGCTTGTAAATGAAAATCCCAAGTGTTGCTAAAGGTATAACTTAATAAAGGATTTGTCAGGAAAGGGAAACTGACAAATTTCGGATCTTTATCACCGGGAGCATTCCCTCGCACATCATTTGCACCATAAACCACGTCGGTAACTCCTGCTTTAAATCCATCATAAGCAGTTTTTGTTCCATTAGTAATGTGTTGTGCAACAGCACTTTCCGCCATTCCTGAAGCATAATAGTTATAATCGATTTTACTGTTTAAGTCGGGACCGGTTGTCGCACTTACGCCAAATTTTGGAGCTTTTGCGGCAAACATACAGTTTACTATTAAGTTATTATAAACATTTATCAAACATCCGGCTTCACCCCATACTGAACCACCTTTTGGTTTGTTCGGATCGCGTCTCCAACCAGAATTGATAATAGTATTATTGTAAGCATTAATTTGAGCTTGATAACGACTTGCGCCATCGGCTCCCGAGTTTGATAATTTTAAACCATTGGTATTCGTGCTGTACATTAAATTGAAAGCAGCATCTACTTTACAACCGGCTTTTACATTGATAGCTTCGCCACCCGCTTCTCCAATTGCATAAAAAGTATTATTTGTAAAGATACAATTTCCACCTTGAACATAAATTGCATCTTCGCCTGTATTACGGAAAATGGAATTTGTTATAATGTATTTACCCGAAGGATTGTTAGTGTTGAACGCTACCATACCTTCGCCACCACCCGCTTTAAAAAGTGCGCCGGTAACTGAAGGCGAAGTAGTTGTCGTAACTGCTCCCGTATATTCTACGATAGTATAATCTAAAACTATTTCACTACATGTTGCACTTCCGATAATTCCACCCCATAAACGTTTGAAAATATTTGCTTCTGTACGCTCTGCAGCCGGAACTGAAAATAAAATTGGAGCTTCTTTTGTTCCATAACAATACAAATTACCATTTACAATAAACTCAATTTTGGTATTGTTGGCATCTTGTCCGGCTGTACTAATAATAATTTCTACCCCTTCTTCAATAGTTAAAGTTTTACCTGCCGGTATTGAGATTTGTCCATTCACATTTACAACTGAATATTTTTTCCATGTACCTTCTACATTTCCACTGACATTAATCGGATCGTTAAGCGTTACTGTTACAGTGCAAGTTGCTTCTTCGTTGTTTTCTTCGGTTACAACTGATACAATTGCATTTCCGGGTTTTATAGCTGTTACCACACCAGTAGCACTAACTTTTGCAACGGTTGAATCTGACGAATTCCAGGTTACATTTTTGTTTTTTGCATTTTCCGGGAAAAGTGTGTAACTAAGTGATTTTGTTTCGTTAGGTTTTAGCGTAATAGATGTCTCCGACAATGAAATTCCTTTAATACTGAGATCATCGTTTTTACAACTATTGAGCACAATAATGCCTAAGAAAAGAATTGAAATTAAAAAAAATTGTTTTATCATTTTTGTTTATTTTTGAATTAAAATTTATATCTGCAACCTATCTGGAAATTTTGTCCGTAATAATCTTTTCGAATTAAAGTGCCGCCTTTATATTTTTCGTATTCTGGAATTATCTCGTTTGATGGGTTTGACTTTTTCAGATACTGAATCATGGGTGTATCAAGAATATTTGATGCTTTCAAAAACAAAATAAAACCTTTGTCCAATTTTTTCTCCAGCGAAGCATCCATTTGAAAATATCCTGATTGGTAAATGTCATCGTTCAGATAGCGGGAGATCGCATACAAACGGTCGCCGGTGTATGATAAAGCTAATTGACCATCCCAGCCTTGCTGTTGGTTTTTGTACAAAAAAGACAAATTCGCTACATGTTGCGCCTGACCATTTAAGGGACGATTTTGAATTACTGTTTTAATCAAAATTTTATCAGTCGCATTAGGGTCAGGATTAGCGTATTTTGTAAGTTTTGAAGTGGCGATATTTGAATTTGTGTAAGTGTAGTTGGCTTTAATTCCAACAAAATAAAAATATTTGATAAAATCAATTTCAACGCCATAATTAGTTGCATCGCCAAAGTTAGTAGGAGTGTAAAAGGTGGCCTGTCCTTGATGGAGCATACCCAATTCAATAGGATTTTGAATATTTTTATAAAAAACTCCTATTAAAATTTGTTCTGAGTGTTTTGGAAAATATTCAAATCGTATATCAACATTATGTGCTATAGTATGTTTAAGTTCGGGATTCCCTGCTTCAGTATAATCTTCGTTCAAAATACGATAGGGTACAATTTCAAAAAAACCCGGTCGGTTCAACGATTTAAAATACGATGCACGCAAGTTTGTTTTATTTGTCAGAAAGTATTTAATATTTGCTGATGGTAAAAAATCGGTATAAATTTGTTTTCCGTTGTTTTCCACACCGCTTATAGCGTACTTCAAATCGTAACCCTGATTTGTATGTTCTATTCGCAAACCGGCAATTATTTCAAACTTCTTATAGTTCATTTTTAATTGTCCGTAGCCGGCCGAAATATTTTCTGATGCATCATAATTGAGTGGATTTCCCAAAGTTCCGTACGGATTATATACCATAAATTTAATTTCAGGATAACTATTCCAATCCACTCCTTTAATCAGGTTGTTTTGATTTCCTAATGGTTTGGACTCATCGAAAGGTCTGAATTCGTATTGGTTAAAGAAGTTTGTACGTTTCTTGTTGCGATAAATACCACCAACGGAAAAATCAAAATTAACTGCTCCAATATTCACATCATCATACCGCAAATTTAAGTTACCGGCTAAATCTTGGTCTGAGTTATGCTCCCAACGACGTTGAGCTCCTCCGAGTGTTGTAACTGAAATTGGATTTTGTACAAAATTTCGGACTGTGGTTACAGTATAAACGGTAGTGTTATCGGGAATTTGATTATTTGCCAACGAATAAACAGCGGACCAATCAGTCTGAAATTTTCCAAATTGATGCTTACCTTTAAGTGTGTTGTTTAAAATCTGTTGTTGTGTCCATCTAAAACGCGTGTTAAATGACAGGTTATAATCGCCCACAGTTGGATTGTAACCAATTGAGTAATCGGTAGAAATAACATCCCTTACTTGCGCGGTTGTAAAAACCATAAATGCACTGTAAAGTTGAATTTTATGAAATTTAGATACTTTATAATCGAGTTTTGTATGTAAACCTACACGTGTTTGTTGTTCTGAGTAAATACGGTTATTCATACTGGTAAGAACCGGAAGATTTGACACATCGCTTGTGGCAACTGAATTCGAAAAATAATTACTATTACTTCCACGATAGCTGTTCTGAAAGCTACCCGCTAAAATAAAACCGAGTTTTTTGTCTATAAACCGATTTCCATATGAAAAACCTCCGAATACATTTGGGATAGGTTTGCTCGATTGCAGATTTATTGTCTCGGTTGAAAAATCGCGAATTTTTGCCTTGTAACCTTCGCCGTATAGCTCGTAAGGCGATTTTTTGTTAATTTCCGATATGTTGAAATAATTGAAATTTCTTCCTAAAAACAATGCGTTATATCCTGTAGAAATATTTGCGGTAATTTGTTTTTGAGAAGGCGCATCTTTCATTACCAAATTCACTGCTCCACCAATTCCATCCGCTTCCATATCTGCAGTAAGCGATTTAGTTACTTCAAGTCTATCTAACAATTCAGATGGAAAAATGTCGAGCGGGACAAACCTGTTTTTATTGTCGGGGCTAGGTATTTTTATGCTATTTACCAATGTGTAGTTGTAACGTTTATCCATACCTCTTAAAATGGCATATTGACCATCGCCCGAACTGTTACGTTCCAACGTTACACCCGACACACGCCCCAGTACGTTGGCAACTGTCATGTCCGGCGAGATTTCGATACTTCGCGCACTCACAATATTCAATACATTTGGCGATAGACGTTCCATATTCCGAACACCTGCGTCATTGTTTTTATTTGAAGCGATTACAGTAATGTCGTGAAGTTCTGTTTCGTATGAAACAAGCTCGAGATAGATTTTTTGAACACCTGTAAGTGGAATCGAAATTTCTTTTTCCAATGTTTTATAACTGATATAACTGCATATCAAAGTTACTTTATTCGATTTCAGATTTTTCAATATAAAACTTCCGTCAAGTCCTGTTGTTGTTCCGTTAGTCTTATCATTTTTAAGAAACACGCTTGCTCCTATTAAGGGTTCTCGGGTTTGTGCATCGCGCACTATACCTTCTAATTGAACTGAATAAGCTACTATGGAAAGAGAATAAAAGATAAGAGTGATAAGTTGCTTACGAAACATTATAATACCATTAGTTGAATACTCCACAAAATTAAATTGATAGTATAACAAATATGTATCAAAAGTATGAAGATAAGTAAATGTATGTTACATTGGTTTTAAATAAAAGTTACGGATGATAAATTGTAAATAGTAACGAAAACTAATTTTTTAGTTTAAAACTATTTCTTAAATAAGTTGTAAATATTTATCGGAATTAGTATATTTCCAGGAGCTACGTCCATATTAGTAAGTTCATACATAAAATATTCTTCCGCCGCTAACGCCCAACTTCGAAAATAATTAACCTGTTTATAATCAGGAATAAATTTGAGTAAGCAGTCGAAGTCGAAATTGTCGGCAAAAATACCAGCACCATTTTTTACAGCATCAATGGCATTGCACTCCTGCTCGATATGCGTTGGAACCATTAATACAGGTTTTTGGAGAAACATGGCTTCACAAACCGACTCGAAACCTGCGGTAGTTGCATAAGCTTTTGCTCCTGCCATATATTTAATAAACTCATTATCATTAAGTGTATGTAATGAAAGATTTTGGTTTGGATTAGTGACTTCTTTCGCACTTCTTTTATCCCAAAAAAAATGTAATTTTTCCGATTGGTTCGCAATACTCCAATCAACAAGCTCCTTATAAAATCCATCATTCAAAATATAACCATGTATGTAATTCCCATTTTCAGGTTTTATATTTAAAACTTCTTTTCTTAATAAAGGTGGTACAATTTTAATTTTGTTATTAAAATTGCTAAACTCATTACGAAAAGATAAAGCGAGAATTTTCGATGAATTTATCGCAGTAAAACGAGAAAAAATATTTAACAATCTAAACTGAAAGGTATTTTTGCCATTATATTTAAAATTACTTGTAATAAAATAATACTGGTGTGCTATATTCACCATGGGGGGAGTTGGATTAAAAACACCATAAGTAAGTCCACACAGCAACTCGTAAAAATTTACAATGATATCCGGTTTACTGACTTTGATTTGTAAACGTATATGTAAAATGCTTTCAATATAAACAGGAATAAATAAGATATTATAGAGTATTGAAGCAAGAAAAAACGGTTTTTTATTTTTTGGTGCCGGTAAAAAATTTGGACTTTGAAACTGATGAACCTTAACATTAATTTTTGAAAGAAAATAATCGGGAAGCGTTCTGCTTTTACTTGTACCTACCATAACTGATACAACTTCATGTCCATTATTATCGAGCATTTGTTTGAGGGTAATTGCTTGGGTTAAATGTCCTCTGCCTTCACCCTGTACTACGAACATATATTTCATTGGATGTATTTTAGTGTACAAACAAATTAACAATAGTACTGAATAAATTCAGCGAATAATTTAATTTCTGTTTAAACTGGGGTTGATTAACTCTTATTGATTCGAATTTCTGATAGCGGTGGTTGTCTTCTGAGTGATAATAAACTTCCCACGTTCCATCCTCATGTTCGAGCAGAGCTGTCATTGATTCAACCCAATCGCCGGAATTCAAGTAATGAACTCCATTAATATATCTATTTGCAGGTTGATGGATGTGTCCGCAAATTACTCCATGTGCATGACGCGCTTTTGCCAATGTTACCAATTCGTTTTCGAAATTAGATATATACGAAACCGCCGATTTCACTTTTTGCTTAATGCTTTGCGAAAGTGAATAATAAGGCAATCCTTTTTTAGCACGATGAGAATTATATACACCATTCAACCACAACAATATTGAATAACCGACATCGCCCAATTTTGCCAACCATATCATCTTGGAAGTGATATTATCAAAAATATCGCCATGTGTAATGTAATAGGTTTTACCATTTTTGTAATGAAAATAATCCTTTACAACAGAAATATTCGAAAAAGTAAAAGGAGCTATCTGATCAATAAAATCATCGTGGTTTCCACGAATATAAACTACTTTGGTATCGTGGTTTTCCATCATTTTCATGATTATTTTAATAAGGCTAGTATGTTCATTTTTCCATTTCCCTCCTTTTTGCAGATGCCAACCATCAATTATATCGCCGTTTAGAATTAAAGTTTGACAGTTTATCGTTTTCAAAAAACTTGCAAGTTCTTCCGCTTTTGAATGTTCGGTTCCTAAATGCACATCGGAAACTACAATAGTAGAGTAAAATTTCTGTTTTATCATTTAAATTTTTTTCTGGCAAAGAAAATGGTTCATCATTTCATAGTTAAGTCAATTTAATGAAGATACGGTTATGATAATATTCTAAATATTAAGTAATTATTAAAAAATGAATTCAATTTCAATGCAAAGTATAAAGTTTACTATCAGCCATATTAATGTAAGAAAATTGAAACAGTTTTATAATATAGCTTAATTAATTTTGCAGAAATATTCAAAATATTTAAAAAAGTTTTTCTTTCAATTAATCATTTAAACTTCAATTCAGAACTGAATTCTACATGCCTAATAATTTTTTACAATTAATATCTGAATATGGATATTTAGCAATTTTTTTATTGATACTCGCACAGGAAGTTGGGTTGCCAAGTCCGATTCCTAACGAATTTTTGTTACTTTTTTCGGGATATCTCACTCATATGGGAGTGTTAAACATACTATTAGTGGTTACTGTGGTAATTTTGGCTGACTTTTTGGCAGGCACGATACTTTATGGGATATTTTACTATTTTGGGAACACTTTACTGAAAAACAAGCCCAAATGGCTACAATTACCGGAAAAGAAAATTCAAAAAGTTTCAGAAAGAATCCAAAAAGATGGTCAGTCCAGTGTTTTTGTGGGCAGACTTACACCTTTAATAAGAGGTTATGTGTCGGTAGCTTGTGGCTTGTTTCAGCTTTCAAATAAAAAATACTTTTCCATACTAATCAGCACTTCAATTTTATGGGCATTGATATATATTGTAGTGGGATTTTTTATCGGTCCGTATTGGGAATATATTGTAAATAATTATACAAAAAATTCCGAACTCTATTTTACACTAATTGCAGGAACATTGATATTAGCAACCACATTATTTTATTTATTTAAAAAATATGTTCTAAAAATTGACTGACATATTTTCTCTTCCAAACATGAGGTTAGAGAAACAAGACTTTTGCACATTTTTTGAATTTAATGTTGGAACTTAAATATCGGTTATTCTTTTTCAAATCCAAACACAACAATAAAACACAATTCTATTATGCTAAAAATTAACGTAGCTTCCGAAACTAAATACATAGTTAAAGGAAATGGCGTACATACTGCATTTGTTGATCATGTAGAGTTACTAAAGTCAAACAGTGATGTTGAAGTATTGATTAACAATGAAGGAGTTGGCGATGTTTTCCATTGCCATACATATGGATTGTATTATTTTCTGCGAGGTGCTCGTTATAAAGGTAAACGCATTCATACGGTACACGTAATTCCCGACTCCATTAAAGGATCCTTACCTTTTTGGCAAGTTTTTATGCCTTTCGTAAAATGGTATTTCAAACAAGTATATTCATTTGCCGATGTGTGTATTGCTATTTCACCCATGGTAGAAGAAGTCATCAAGCAAACAGGTGCAAATACAGAGATTGTACGTATTCCTAACCCTATTCATATAGAAAAATGGAAAAGAACTCCCGAAAAAAGAAAGCAAGGGCGCGAGATGTTGGGACTTTCGGAAAATGATTTTGTGGTACTTGGTGTTGGACAGTTGCAAGCCCGCAAAGGTGTAGAAGATTTTATCGACATAGCAACAGCAATTCCAAATGCTAAATTTGTTTGGGCAGGTGGTCGTCCTTTCAAAGTTATGACCGAAGGAATTGCACGCATTGATGCCCGCATTGAAAAAGCTCCTGCAAATATTCACTTTACCGGGATGTTGGATTTAGAACAAATGCCATATATTTATGCTGCTGCCGACCTAATGCTTTTTACTTCATATCAGGAAAATTGTCCATTAGCACCAATAGAAGCTGCTGCATGTGGAATGCCGGTAATTTTTCGCGATATAGTTGAATATAAAATGTTGTACGAAAACAAGTATTTGAGTGCTAAAAATACCGAAGAATTTATTGACATAACATCAAAAATGATGAATAATAAAGAGTTTTATGCCGAAGGCTTAAAAGTATCAGCAAATCTGATTAAACAATTCGACAAAACAGTTATCCGACAGAAACTTATTAACCTATACTATAGGCTTAATGAAAAAACTGTTCGACATTTTTTACCATCTTGGATTTAGAAGTTAGTATTTCAATAATTTACTTTTACTTATTCCAAATTATCAGAATTCAATTATTTGCTTACATCTCTTTGCAATTTTAATCGAAAAAACAGGAGTTTGGCTCATTATACCAAACTCCTGTTTTGTTTGAAAATTATTAAAAAAACTTAGATAAAAACGTGTCGTTAATAATTTATTTGCGATGTTTGTTGGTAATAACCTCTGTTGACAAAACTAACGCAAAATTCCATAGCATAATGGTCAGAAAGGTTTGTTTCCATATTACCAATTCTGCTTAAAAACGTTTGTACTTTACGTTCAATATTCTGTAAAAGTTCAGTATTCCTAACCAGCACATAATCGATTGTTCTACTTCGACCCGTAGTTTTTCTGGCTAGGTTATTATTTTGCTCATCATAAGTAACTTTGACGTTTCCACTTACTTCTCCATTTTGTGCATCCAAAGTTAGTAACATTTTGTCGTAGTGATGTTTATCGTCGAATTCAATATTAAAATCACCGCAAATTAATTGTGGAATATTCTTCTGATAATGGGGATTTAACAATTTCTCCTTAATTTCCTGACATTGATGTGCCCGCAAATCATCGGCATCTTCTGCTTGTAAGTGTGTGGTTAATAGTTGGAATGGGACATCATGAAATTCTCCCTGAAAAAGAACAGCGCCTTTTCGAGCAATAGCATCGAACCCTTTTTTTTGTTTGAATTCAATTTCGCCAAGATTTTCTAGTTTAATTTTACTTGCTATCCAAAGTCCACTGTTTGTTTTCAGCAGTGTACGATTTTTATTTACCGGTCCATACTGATATGGAAAATTCTTCATTAAACGTTTTGCGAGTATGTTGCGGCACTTACTGCTAAAAGCTTCCTGAAAAACCAAAATATGATAATCAGAATTCTCCAATTCGTTGGCTATAGCATTAGCTCTGATGCTGTTATTGTTGAAAAGACTAATATAGGGCAATAAAAAAATATTCCAACTTAACACTTTTAGTTGGTTTACACTCTTACATTCTTGAGCAGGATTCTCAGCAAAATTTTCTGAAGAAATCATAGTCATAATCAGTAAAAATAACTTATAATTCATTGCTAATTGAATTAATATTTTTTTGCAAAATAACACTTTATAGATTTCATTTAAGTTGTAAAAAAATTACAAATACATTATCAATCAATTAAATAACCAATACTAAAAAGATAAATTACATTTTTTTTCTTTAGGCACAAGAAGTAATACTGAATAGATAATTACTGAATTCGGTATTAATGTTGAAAAAATTAAATTTCGTATCTTTGCACACTCAAAATTTTATGAACTCAAAAAACAAAGTGATGAATTTTATCGAAGAACTTCAATGGCGTGGCATGATTCACACCGTAATGCCCGGAACTGAAGAACAATTGGCCAAAGAAATGACCGCCGCTTATGTAGGAATTGACCCAACAGCCGACTCTCTGCATATAGGGCATTTGGTAAGCGTGATGATGTTACGCCACTTTCAGCGAGCGGGACATAAACCCATAGCTTTGGTTGGAGGCGCCACAGGTATGATAGGTGATCCTTCAGGTAAATCGGCTGAACGAAATTTGCTCGACGAAAAGGCATTACGCCATAATCAGGAATGTATCAAAGCGCAATTGGCAAAATTTCTCGATTTCCAGAGCGATGCTCCCAACGCTGCTGAGTTGGTAAACAATTACGATTGGATGAAAGATTATTCTTTTCTGGATTTCATTCGCGATATTGGCAAACACATTACCGTGAATTATATGATGGCGAAAGACTCGGTAAAAAAGCGCCTTAGTGCCGAATCGAGTGTAGGAATGTCGTTTACCGAATTTTCGTACCAACTTTTACAGGGATACGATTTTTTGTGGCTTTATCAGCATAAAAATTGCAAACTACAAATGGGAGGTTCCGACCAGTGGGGCAATATTACTACCGGAACAGAACTCATTCGTCGTAAAGTAAATGGAGAAGCTTATGCGCTTGTTTGTCCGCTCATTACGAAAGCCGATGGTGGAAAATTTGGGAAAACCGAAACCGGAAATGTTTGGCTCGATCGACGTTATACTTCGCCTTACAAATTTTTCCAATTTTGGTTGAATGTAAGCGATGCCGATGCTGAAAAATATATCAAAATTTTCACTTCGTTGCCTAAAGATGAAATCGATAATTTGATATCCGAACACTCTCAGTCACCTCATTTACGTTTGCTGCAAAAACGGCTGGCAAAAGAAGTTACCATTTTGGTACACTCTGAAGATGATTATAATGCCGCCGTTGAGGCATCGCAAATTCTGTTTGGAAATGCCACTTCTGAAGCATTGAAAAAACTTGATGAAGATACTTTACTGGCAGTTTTCGATGGTGTTCCTCAGTTTAAAATTTCAAAAACACTTATCGAAGAAGGTGTTAAAGCCATCGATTTAATGGTAGAGTATGCAGCAGTTTTCCCCTCGAAAGGTGAAATGCGAAAAATGGTGCAAGCAGGAGGTGTAAGCATTAACAAAGAAAAACTTGAAAGTCAGGATACAATCATTAATACAAAATTCTTGTTGAACGGCAAGTATTTACTTGCACAAAAAGGTAAAAAAAATTATTATTTGTTGATAGCAGAATAAAATAATTACAACGAAGATAGCTCATAATCGAAATTAGAACTCCCTCAAGGTATAATAGAAGAAGTTCAACCTAAGTATTAGAATTGAAGTAAAACATTCAAAAAACAAACAGTTGTACTTTTTTACATTCAAATTCTATGGTTGGTTAATCCATTCCACAGCTTTTTCAATAATCGTATCGATGCCTTTTGCTTCATCTTCAGGAATAATGGATATTTTAACCTGAGGATCGATACCCCATTCGGTGTGCTGCATTTGAGCATCGAACATGGGGCAAGCTGAAAAGCGTACCATCCATCCATTGGGCAATTCGCTTGACAGAGGTAAACCTCCGCCTCCTCCGGTTTTATCCCCGAATATCCTCGCTTTTTGTGCCATTTGCATTCGGCAAACAAATGAATTCGTGGCACTGTACGATTTTCTGTTCGTAAGCACTGCAACTTTTCTGTTCCATTTAATGGTTTTGTGTGCAGGTGTTTTTATAGCTTTTGGTTCTGAAAAATCTGAATGCCCATTACCGATTTTATAACTCATATAACCGGTAATTGTATCTTTATCAAAAAAATATGATGCCAGTTGTTCTGACAAATCAAGATATCCGCCACCATTATTTCGTACATCAAGTATTAAGCCGTCACAATTTGAAAATTCCTGAAAAATGTATTTTATGTTTTTGTCGGAAAAACGGTCGGAAAAATCTCCGTAATAAATATACCCGACATTATCCCGAATTATTTTGTATCGCATACCACCGGCAATACTGTAATCGTTACCTAAATACCTGCTCCCATAAATTATTGAAGAACTGAAATTAACAGGATAATCGCTGAACCATTTCCAATATCGACTTACATTAAAATCTGAATAAAGATTTACATGCCCATCTTTTAATTCGGATAACATGTTACCCAAAAGATTGAAAAAAGCCGTCTTCGACATGGCTGTATCAATACGTTCTTCGTAAGTATAATAAACAGAATCCCAGTTTATGTTTTTATAATCAAGATAACAATATTTTGTATCAACAATATTCCATAACGCCTCAAAATTCCCCATGTAGGTATCTGGTGTTTTTTCGGGCTGCTCAATACATGAAGAAAATAATAATAGTGTGGTGATATAAATCAATAATTTTTTTTTCATTTTTAGTGTATTTTGAACTTCTAAATTATTCAAATCCATCTATATATTTATCAGAGCTCACGGTTTACGTTTATTCATTTTAATCAACCCTTATAAAATTTTCGGGAGCAATATTTTTTGTGCCGAAAAATCGCCGAATGTCATATTTAATAGCAATCGAGAGTTTAAATTCGTTGCGTTTAAAAATCATATCGTTAGCTTTCCATATTACATTTTCTCCGCCAAGCCCAAATCTCCAAGTTGTGTATTTAAACGGAATTTCTACCGCCGAAGAAATATTCAATCCCTGCCGGTTATGAAAGGAACTAAAATGTACTGTGTGGTTAAAATCAGCAAGTTCTACCAATTGATAATACGAAATTCCACCGCGAGGCACAAACATAACACCTGCAAACGGGAAATCAAGATTTCCAAAAACAGTCAGTTGTTTGCTGAAAAGTTTCAGTTTATATTTAATTTCGGCAGCAGCATTCAGGTTTGTATTAAAATCGAAATTTACGGGATTATTCACGTTACGAGTCTGATTATTATTGGCAGCAGTTGCACTGATAGTCCCTCCTGTTTTAACACGTAATTTATCAGATAATTTAAAGTGATAAAATGGTCCCCATGAAAATGTTCCTCCAATTTGTGTTATTCCTGCCGAAAAAGCTTTATTGTACGTTACGCCTCCAATTAATTTGAGTTTGGTTTCGTGCGATAAATTTAAATTGTCGGCACTAAAAAGTTTTTGAGATGAACGCTGATAATAAGCAGCTACGCCTGTGTATGTTAACGGCGACAGGTAAGCATCCAACAGGTTTAAAACCGAAATTCCGGCTTCGTCAGTAATTGTAGTTAAAAGGTATTTTTGGTGAACAAATTCCTGTGCATTTACCGATAATGAAGCAAGAATTGTACAGACAAGTATCAGTTTTTTCATTGCAAATTTAATTTTTGTTGGTACAAAATTAACAAAATTTGCAACGTATCAATATAAGCTGCAATAAACGCAAAAATCCAGTAATAGAAAAATTAAGAAAAGTATGAAGAACTTTGATTGTTTATAATGCTAACCATTTTGTAAGTCCAAGTTGATTAAGAAAAATCAATATAATACCAATAGGGGCAATATAACGCACAAGAAATAAATAAACAGCAAAAAAACCTATTTTAAATTTACCTCCAGAACTTATTTCATCCCTGAGATCGGATTTTTTAATTTTCCATGCTGCAAATAGTGCAATAAACATTCCACCGGCAGGCATAAAAAATTTCGAAGTAATTGAATCGAAAAGTGCAAAAAATCCTTGCCCGAAAATAGTTACATCTTCCCATATACCCAGTGAAAATGACGATAAAATACCAAAAACAAATACACCAATGGATGTTAAAATTATCGTAGTTTTACGCGAAAACTTAAATTCTTCAACAAAAAAAGCCACAATCACTTCAAGCAAGGAAATAACCGATGTTAAAGCAGCAACACTTAGGAGCACAAAAAACAATATCGCCCAAAGATATCCACCGGGCATGTGCGAAAAAACATTCGGCAGGGTAATAAAAACTAATTCAGGACCTTGTGCAGGATTTATACCCAAAGAAAAAACCGCAGGGAAAATAGCCGATGCTGCTAAAACAGCCACCAATGTATCGAGTAAGGTAACTTCTACTACAGTATTTGCAAGATTATTGTTTTTATTGATGTATGAACCGTAGGTAATCATACAACCCATTCCAAGACTTAACGAAAAAAATGCCTGTCCCATGGCACTAAGGATTACCGCTGAATTTATTTTGCTAAAATCAGGCTGAAAAAGAAACTGAATTCCGTCAAATCCTTTTGGAAGTGTTATTGCCCTAATAACAAGCGCAATAATTATAAGTAACAACAAGGGCATCAGAAACTTAGAGCTTCTTTCGATACCTTTGGTAACACCCGCGAGTACAATTCCGGCCGAAATTATCAAAAATAACGTCATCCATAAAAGAGGACGAAAAGTATCTGTACTGAATGCGGTAAACACTTCACTCAGCGTTTTTGTGTCTTTGTTGGCAAATCCATTGCCTACAGCCTGAAAAATATATTCAAGTGTCCATCCTGAAACAACGATATAAAAACCGAGTATTAAAAAAGCAGTTAAGATTCCAACTAACCCAACGAACCACCATGCACTTCCCGGCGCAAGTTTACGAAATGCACCTGCTGCATTTGCTTCACCACGTCTGCCAATAACAAACTCCGACAACATCACCGGCATGCCCAGCAATACCACACAAGCCAGATAAACTATTAAAAACGCACCGCCACCGTATTGACCAAGTTCATAAGGGAAACGCCAGATATTTCCCAACCCTACGGCCGAACCGGCTGCCGCGGCTACAACTCCTATTTTTGTTCCAAAATTTACACGCATCTTTTCTGACATAAAAATAACTTTTTAATTACAAACTGATGCAAAATTATATAAAAAACTTCAATTTAACTTACCAATGAATTTTTATAATTTCAAAAAGTAATTTTTTTTGATTTAAACTTTGCATTTTTTATGCAAAAAAATATCCAATAAAGTAGCTGTTATAATTCTCAGTAAATTAATGGTAATATTCTAAAAATAACTATCTTTGCAATCCGTCAAAAATATATACGGTGAATGAAAAAAATAGTTTTTGCTACCAACAATGCCCACAAACTTGCTGAAGTTAGAGCAGTTTTAAAAGATTTTGCAGAAGTGATAAGTCTTGCTGATATCGGATGTACTGATGATATTCCGGAAACAGGAACTACTCTTGAAGAAAATGCAATATTAAAAGCAAAATATATCAACAATAAATTTGGTTTAGATTGTTTTGCCGATGATACAGGTCTTGAAGTTGATGCTCTTGATGGTGCTCCGGGCGTATTTTCTGCACGTTATGCCGGTACTGAACAAAATGCTGCCGCAAACATGAAAAAACTGCTCGAAAATCTCACGAATGTAAAAAATCGTAAAGCTTGTTTTAAAACTGTAATTGCGCTTATTCAAAACGAACAAATTTATAGTTTCGAAGGACAAATTGAAGGTTACATAATTGATAAACCCAGAGGAGAAGCAGGTTTTGGATATGATCCGATTTTCATTCCTGAAGGTTATAATCTAACTTTTGCCGAAATGGGAGCTGACGAAAAAAACCGCATTAGTCACAGAGCTAAAGCGGTAAGAAAACTGACGGAGTTTTTTCAGAAACAAATATGAACTTTTAGTATATTAAGCATGTTCTTTTTGAAATATATTTCAATGTAAAATAAATCACTAAAAATTAAGTTTATATATTTTGGAGTTATAAAATACTATTTTCGATTTCAGTTAATTTAAAATGAAAAAAATAAATATACTATTCATTGCCGTTTTAATTTTAATGTCAACCACAACGTATGCACAACTTGCGATGGGAAAATGGCGTACCCATTTGGCATACAACAATGTGGAACAAATAGCACAAACTGAAAATAAAATATTTGCTGTTAGTGAAGGTTCTTTATTCTCGGTTGACAAAGTAGATTTCGGTCTTGAATTTTACAGTAAAGTAAGCGGACTGAACGATAATAATATTTCACGCATTGAATATGATATAGCAAGCAAACAATTACTTATTGTATATGCAAACGGGAATATTGATTTATTGAGCTCAGGAGGTGTTATTAATATCATCGATTTGTATATCAAACAGATGAGTACCAGCAAAAAAATAAATAACATTTCTTTTTATGGCGATTTTGCTTATCTCTCTATGGATTTCGGAATTCTTGTAGTAAACATGAAAAAACGAGAAATTGCCGATACCTATTTTATCGGTGCGAATGCTACAGAGGTTAAGGTCATAAATACTATAATTAATAATGGAAAAATTTATGCTGCTTCTACGTCAACAATTTATACCTCGAATGCAAACCATCCGAACCTTGTAAATTATGAATACTGGAGTACAATGTCAGGTTTACCTGGCAGTGGAAACATCCAAATGTTAACAGCATTTGATGGAAAATTACTTTTACAACGCAACGGAAAACTTTACTTACAAAACAGTGATCAAACCTGGACTCCCTTCCTTACCGATCAGACTGTCAGCTATTTAAGCATATCGGGCAATAATCTTTTTATTTTAAATTCTTTAAATCAATTATATCTTGTGGACAAACAGCTTAACAAAACCCTCCTTGAAGGTATGGGTGCTGTTAGCGATACAGAATATGACTTATCAGCAAAAACCTGTTGGTTTGCCGGTAAAGATCAGGGAGTAATTTCCTATAACATGACCACGGTAACGCCCGAGATTCAAAAATATAAGCCAACCGGACCTGCAGTTAATGTGCCATGGGACATGACTTTCGGAGGACAAAAACTATTTGTGGTGCAAGGAGGCAGATGGTCATCGCAGTATAACAAACCCGGATTAGTGATGATGTACGAAAACGGAGTTTGGACAAACATTCCTGCAAGTGCAATATCGTCGGTTACTGGAGTAAATCCACTTGATTTTATGAATGTGGCAGTAAATCCAGCTGACAACAAACATTTTTTTGTTACATCCTACGGAACAGGTTTGTTTGAATTTAGGAATAATGAGTTTTTTAAATGGCATAATCCGACCAACAGTACCCTTGAAACTATTTTTGAAAATCAACCATTTATTTACACACGTTTAGATGGTGCTACGTTTGACACTAACGGAAATCTTTTTTTGCTAAATTCAAGTGTAAACGGAGGAATTCAGATTTTGTCAGCGGAAGGCGTTTGGGGTAAATTTGGAAATCCTGAACTAAATAAACCTACTTTAGGAAAATTGATTATTTCAAATCAGAATCCCAATCAGAAATGGATTAATTCAGTCAGATACACTCCGGGGTTGATTGTTTATGACGACAATGGAACTTTAACAAATATAAATGATGATAAAATAACTTTTCTAAACACCTTTAAAGACCCTGATAATGGGGAAGCAATTATTCCAATAAATTATTATTCAATAGCACAGGATAAAAACGGAGTTATTTGGGTAGGAACTGAACAGGGACCATTATTATTTTACAATACCTCCAGAGCATTTGAAAGTGGCTACAATTGTTCAAGAGTGAAAATTCCGAGAAATGATGGAACAAATCAAGCTGACTACTTGCTTGCCAATGAAAGAATTAAAGTGATAGCAATTGATGGTGCAAACCGAAAATGGCTTGGTACAGAATCTTCAGGTGCATATCTTATGTCAGAGAATGGACAGGAAACCATACATCATTTTAACACCAACAACAGTCCGTTACTTTCCAACAATATAATGTCAATAGCAATAAATCCTGTAACCGGCGAAGTATATTTTGGAACTGATCGGGGTATAATTTCATATCAAAGTGATGCGGCTGAATCCGCCGGAGTTTTTGAAAATGTTTATGCCTATCCAAATCCTGTTCGTGAAGGATTCAACGGCGTAATTACAATTACGGGTCTTGTTGAAAATACACAGGTTAAAATAACCGATCTTAATGGCAATGTTGTTTGTAGCACAATTTCAAACGGCAGCCTGGCTACATGGAACGGGAAGGACTTGCATGGACGCAAAGTAAATACCGGTGTTTATCTCGTAATTTGCACAAACGAAGATGGTACACAAAGTACTATAACGAAAATACTTGTAATTAACTAGTATTTTCCGAATTTTACAAATTATAGCAGGCGAAAATCCTGCTATGTTTGTTTAATAGTGTGCCCATCAACTTTAAATAAATCAAATTAAATGCATTTAATTTACAAAAAAAAATAATCTTGATTTTTCCCTTACAACTCATATTTAAAGAAAAATAAAATTAACTCTTTGAGATTTTGAATACATCTATTATATGAATTTAATCCATAAACTCATTATAAATTTTAGAACATTGCGTCATAATTGGTGTAAATCTTCACCGTTGTGCTTATTCTAAATCAATTAATATCAATACATTATATTCTTGCACATAACAGATTATCAAGCGAAAATGCTAAAAAAATTAAATCTCAAAATTACTTCTTCAGTATTTGCATTCATTCTAATAAACTTTATTTTTTTAATGAAGTACACAGAAAGATTATTTCAACATTCAATTTTAATTTCTTTAGTTATTTCGGCAGTTTATATTTTTATTTTATACTTCTTACAAATAAATACTTTCCAAAACAGGCAAAATATACTGTTTTTAAGTTTAATACTTACAGCATATTTTATTCATTTTTTCTTTTTCGGCTTATACCACAAGAAACACTGAATGTTGATCGATTTAGTGTTATTACATCCTTTTGGGATAGTTATTTTAATTGGGAATATGTATATTTTGCAAAATCTTTTCATGGGAATTTGCCCGGACCAATGCCATTTTATTTTATACTTGCCTTACCATTTTATTTAATCGGAGAATTGGGATACTTTTCATTGATGGGTTCAATCATTTTTTTAGTTGTTTTAATCTTCTCAAAACTTAGTGTAAAAAGTATATTATCAGGCACAATACTTTTACTGATTTCAGCATTTTATGTCTGGGAAACCATTTCAAGAAGCAATATATTTTTAAACAGCACTTTGGTCTTGTTTGCAATTATATTTTTCGGCAAATCCGTTAATATGGCAAAAAACAAACACATTTTGTTAAACGGAATAATAGTGGGTTTACTCTTATCAACAAGAAATGTACTATTTATACCATTTGTAATACTTTTTCTTTATGCATTAAAAAGCAAAATCTACAGTATTTTTGATACAATTAAAATTTCAGTTGTAATATTAGTCACCTTCGGATTTACCTTTGTACCGTTTGTTGTTAATCATTTGGAAGATTTCAAAGAAATGAATCCGTTTATTATTCAATCCTCTTTTTTGATGCCTTCTTGGTTAAGTTTAGCATGTGTTTTTCTATCAATATCATCTGTTTTATTTACAAAATCAATTCGAGATGTGATATTTTTCAGTGGTTTATATCTTTTTTTTACAATCGTCATATACTTGTTGTACCAGATATTTAAAGTAGGTTTCGACAATGCAATATATCATAGCAAGGCTGACATTTCATATTTAATTTTATGTTTACCCTTTTTTCTGTTTTACATCATTACAAGCGAAATAAAATTGCTGAACCTAAAAGATAGAAAAGGTAATTTGCAGTATAAAAATTAAATAGTAGTTAATCGCAAATTCAATAATTCCCAGAAATTTAATCAGTTAAATATTTCCATATAAACTGATTTCTTTACAGTTTTTTGTTTAAAATTCTGATGCAACTTATATATTTATAAAAAATGATAAACGGTAAAAAAATTGTTGTTGTGATGCCGGCATACAATGCCGAGAAAACCCTTGAACAAACATACAGCGAAATACCGCTTGATATAGTTGATGAAGTGATTTTAACAGATGATTTTAATACAGATCGAACGACTGAAATTGCTAAGAACTTAAAAATTGCAGAAATTCATATTCACGATCGAAATAAAGGGTATGGTGCAAATCAGAAAACCTGCTATAACCGTGCGCTTGACCTTGATGCAGATATTGTAATAATGTTGCATCCGGATTACCAGTATACACCAAAATTAATTAATTCAATAGCGCACATGATTGCTTCAGGATTATACCCTGCCATGATGGCATCGAGAATTTTAGGAAAAGGAGCTTTAAGAGGAGGAATGCCTTTGATTAAATATATAGCAAACCGCATATTAACTCTGATTCAAAACTTATTAATGAGTCAGAAAATGTCAGAGTATCATTCAGGTTATAGAGCTTTCGATGCCAAAGTTTTGAAAAGTATAAATTATAATGACAATTCGGATGATTTTATTTTTGATAATGAAATGATTGCTCAGATTTTTTATGCCGGATTTGATATTGGAGAAATAAGTTGTCCTACAAAGTATTTCAAAGATTCTTCTTCAATAAATTATTGGCGTAGTGTAATTTACGGATTAGGCGTTTTACGCGTGTCATTAGTTTATTTATTAACAAAAAACAAACTTATTAAATCAAAACTATTTCAGAATGCCCACAATGATATTTAGGAATATTTGGAATAATCTTTTTTTGAATAAAAGCAGAAATTATTATATTCAAATATTCAGGTATCTTTTATCAGGTCTTTTTGCTTTTTTTGTCGATGCATTTATATTATTTAGTCTTACCGAGTATTTTAACTTTCATTACTTGCTTTCCACTGTTTTAGCTTATTCTGTTGGAATATTTGTAAGTTATATCATTAATATCATTTGGGTTTTTAATAACCGAAAACAAAAAAGACAATCGATAGAAATACTTTTTTTTATTCTGATAACTTTATTTGGACTTCTAATTACGTATGTATCGATGTGGTATTTTACGTCTAAACTTGAAATTTATTACCTGATATCAAAAGTAATAACTACTGTTATTGTTTTTGTTTGGAATTTTATTATGAAAAAAAAGATACTGTTCTGACTTTTCTATACTACTTCTTATTTATCAAGTTCATAAATTCTTCTCTTGTTTTTGCTTGCTGAAAAACACCGGTAAAGTCCGAAGTGGTGGTAATGGAGTGTTGTTTCTGAATACCGCGCATTTGCATACACAAGTGCTGTGCTTCAAGTATTACCATTACACCAAGTGGGTTTAGAGTTTTCTGTATGCATTCTTTTATTTGTGTTGTCATACGTTCCTGCAACTGCATACGCCGTGCATATACTTCAACTACGCGCGCTATTTTACTTAATCCGGTAATATGATGATTGGGTATGTAAGCTACATGAGCCTTGCCAAAAAAAGGCAACATGTGGTGTTCGCACATCGAGTAAAAATCAATATCTTTTACTATCACCATTTGGCGATAAT
>CAYNGF010000033.1:0-31380 GCA_964396515.1 uncultured Paludibacter sp. | reverse complement strand
TCATTTGAATGTCTTCAATACAATCTGCTATGGCAATTAATAACTTTTTATCGGTTATTTTATTAATATCTTTCTCGAATCACTTGTCAATCAATACTTTCATTTTCTGAGTTTTGAAATAAAACTTTCGGAATCGACATATTTTTTAGTTCTGCCTTTTTTTATTGCATTCAACATGCCGATATCTTCCTTTTCTTCTTCAGAAAGTATTTTTGCTTTCAAGCCCATTTTTTTAGCAATTTCAGCTATTAGTTTAATGTCACTTGCTGAATCTCCATTTAATATTAAAGTTTGCATAAATTCTATTTTTTAAAGGATTAAATTAGTAAAGAAAACAATCGTCAAATTATTTGAATAAGAATGCAAAAATACACTTTTTTTCGGGGAATTCCGAAAAATATTTTATCATGTTTCTATTCCTTACTTATATTTTCTAATCACTTAGCGATACAATGTTCATTAGGGTGAGACATTGTCCAACTTTGGCGATTTGAGAAAGTATAATTGTCAATCTAAAATTCAAAAAGTTTTTAGTTGCTTCATTTTCAACATAAATTGACATTATGATTATTTTCTGTATTTTTGCAGTTAATTTTTTAATATAATTGATGACAGAAATTACTCAAAAATATCTTCCCGCTGAATGGGCCGAACAGGAATTTGTTCAACTCACCTGGCCACATGCCGGCACCGATTGGGCTGAAATGCTCGAAGAGGTAACCGAATGTTTTGTAAATATTGCCCGTGAAATTTTGAAACGCGAAAATTTGGTAATTGTCTGTGTTGATTCGGACGAAGTTGAGGTTCATTTTACAGAAGAAGAATTAGAAAAAATTACTTTTGCCGAAATGCCCACAAACGATACATGGGCACGCGACCATGGTGGAATTACGGTTTTTGAAGATGGAAAACCTGTTGTGTATGATTTCACTTTTAATGGTTGGGGAATGAAGTTTGCCGCCAATCATGATAATCTGATAACTCGCAGATTATATATGGCAGGTGTTTTTGGAGATAGACAACACCGTAATTGCTACAATTTTATTCTCGAAGGTGGAAGCATTGAATCGGATGGATTAGGAACTTTAATGACTACAGCCGAATGTTTGCTGTCTGACAATCGCAATCATTTGTCGGAAGATGATATAGAGGTAAAATTAAAGGAATATTTCGGACTGAAACAGGTCTTGTGGCTCAACCACGGATATTTAGCCGGCGACGATACCGACAGTCATATAGATACACTGGCGCGTTTTACCGACAAAAGCACTATTGCTTATGTTTATTGCGAAGACCCTGAAGACGAACATTTTGCTGAATTACGTAAAATGAAAAAAGAATTGCGCAGTTTTCGTACTTCCGAAGGTGGCTATTACCGGTTGATTCCGTTACCCATGGCAGATGCAATGTACGACGAAAATGGTGAGCGCTTGCCGGCTACTTATGCCAATTTCCTGATTATTAATGGGGCAGTATTAGTTCCGACTTACAATTCACCAAAGGATGAAATAGCTAAACAACAGTTACAAAAAGCATTTCCTGATAGAGAAATTGTTGGAATTGATTGCAGAGCTTTGGTAAAAGAACATGGTTCGCTGCACTGTGTAACGATGCAGTTTCCAAAATGATAAAAGAACTAAGACTTTAAAAGAATGAAAATCGCTTTAATACAACAATCAAATACTTCAGACAAAGCCGCTAACATAGCCAAACTGGAGAAAAATATACGAAACTGCGCAGAACAAGGTGCCGAGTTGATTGTTTTGCAGGAACTGCACAACGGACTTTATTTTTGCCAAACCGAAGATACAAATGTTTTTGAACAGGCAGAAACGATACCAGGTCCGTCAACCCAAACTTTTGGACAATTAGCAAAAGAACTCAGCGTGGTACTGGTGCTTTCTTTGTTTGAAAAACGCGCAGCCGGATTGTACCACAATACGGCTGTAGTTATCGAAAAAAATGGAACCATTGTCGGGAAATACCGAAAAATGCATATTCCGGACGATCCGGCTTATTACGAAAAATTCTATTTCACTCCCGGCGATTTGGGTTTTGAACCTATTCAAACTTCTGTTGGAAAACTTGGTGTATTAGTTTGTTGGGATCAATGGTATCCCGAAGCTGCCAGACTGATGGCAATGGCAGGTGCTGAATTGCTGATTTATCCGACAGCCATCGGTTGGGAAAGCAGTGATTCTGAAGAAGAAAAAAACCGACAATTAAACGCATGGATAACAGTTCAGCGCGGGCATGCTGTAGCTAATGGACTGCATGTACTTTCGTGCAACCGCACCGGACATGAAGCCGATCCTTCAGGGCTTACTAATGGTATTCAGTTTTGGGGAAATAGTTTTGTGGCAGGACCACAAGGCGAATTTTTGGCGCAGGCTTCCAATTATATGGAAGAAAATCTGATAGTTGAAATTGATATGAAACGTTCTGAGAATGTTCGTCGTTGGTGGCCGTTTTTCCGCGACAGACGTATCGATGCCTTCGATGATTTGACAAAACGCTGGAGGGAAGAGTAAATTTACATATGTTTGAATGAGTTCATTTTGTTGTTTAAATGTATATTTTTCACTTTAGTATCAATATAGAAAGTCAAAATCTTGCCAAAATTTTTTATAACATTCAATGTACTCATTAAACAAAAATCATTAATTTAAGCAATTTATATAATCTTATGATATCAATTTTCCAACAGTAAAGTTGACACACTTATATTTTCTTGCTTAAAGTTCAATCAGGCTTAGCACACATAACTTATAATCGAGAAAATTCATTTAGTTGCGTTTTCTCTTTTTTTTATCAATATAAATTCACATTCACACTTAAAACTTTAAATTATATAGCGTTCTATTTTTGACGTTTGCTTTAACAAACGACTTTTGTAATAAAAAAAATACTATCTTTGCACACTATTTCGCAAAAAAAGAATTAAAAAAAATCAAACATAATTTTAAAAAATAATTTTTTCCATGCAAAACAAAGGACTAATCAGAATTTTTGCAGTAGCACTCACCATTGTGTGTTTGTTTTATCTGTCCTTTACTGTTGTAACAAGCATTTATAATAAAAAAGCAAGAGAATATGCAGCAGGGGACAAGATGAAGGAGTATAACTATCTCGACTCAGTAGCAAACGAGAAAGTTTGGCTGGGTTATACCCTCAAAGAATGTCGCGAAAAGGAAATCAATCTTGGGCTCGACTTAAAAGGTGGTATGAATGTTACACTCGAAGTATCAGTTGTAGATATTATTCGTTCACTCGCTGACTACAGCACTGACCAGAAATTTAACGATGCTCTTAAACTTGCTACAGAGCGACAGAAAACAAACAGCCAGGTTCAGTATCTCGACTTATTTGTACAGGCATATCGCGAGTTAAATCCCGGAGCTAAACTTGCTCCAATTTTCAGCACATTTGATTTGAAAGACAGAATTTCGCTCTCTACCAGCGACGATGATGTTATCAAAGTACTTGATGAAGAAATAAAAGGTGCCATTAATAACTCTTTTAACGTATTAAGAACACGTATTGACCGCTTTGGTGTAGTACAGCCAAATATACAACGCGACAATAATAATACCGGACGCATTCTGATTGAACTACCCGGCGTTAAAGAACCTGAACGTGTTCGTAAACTGTTACAGGGTTCTGCAAATCTTGAATTCTGGGAAACTTATGAATTAAGTGAAATTGTAAATAATCTTGCCGAGGCAAATCGATTACTTGGCGCAATGAATGCCGGAGCAACTGATACTTTGACAAAAGACACTACCAAAACGACTTCAACAACCACTTCGGAAATAAAAAAACCTGTGAGTGCCGTTGACAGCCTGAAAGCGCAGTTGGGTAAAAAACAGGAATCTGCGGTTGATTCGCTTAAACTTATGGAAAAAAACCGTAAGGAAAATCCATTGTTTGCAGTGTTACAGATGAATGTACAAGGTGGACAGGTATTCCCAGGTCCGGTGATTGGCATGGCACTTGGTCGTGATACAGCCAAAATCAATAATTACTTCGCTATGAAACAGGTTCGTGAAGTTCTTCCTCGCGACCTTGGTTTGCGCTGGAGTGTTAAGCCTATCGACACTAAAGGAGAATGGTTCCAACTTATTGCGATTAAAATTACCAATCGCGATGGACGTGCTCCACTTTCGGGCGACGTAATTACCGATGCTCGTGCCGATTTCAGCCAAATGTCGGCTTATGCCAATGTATCAATGAGTATGAATGCTGAAGGAGCAAAAGTATGGGCACGTATGACCAAGGATAATATTGGCAAATGTATTGCTATTGCACTCGATGGATATATTTATTCTTTCCCACGTGTTAATACAGAAATTACCGGTGGAAATTCACAAATTACAGGTAATTTCACCGTTGACGAAGCTAAGGACCTTGCAAACACGCTCAAATCAGGGAAAATGCCTGCACCTGCACGTATTGTTGAAGAAAACGTAGTTGGGCCTTCGCTTGGACAAGAAGCTATTAATAGTGGTTTAATATCATTCATTATAGCATTTTTGCTGGTACTTGTTTATATGATCGTTTACTATGGTAAAGTTCCCGGACTAATTGCCGATGCTGCACTATTTGCCAATGTTTTCTTCCTGATAGGTATTTTGGCTTCTTTCTCGGCAGTATTAACGCTTCCCGGTATTGCAGGTATCGTGCTTACATTGGGTATGGCAGTGGACGGAAACGTTATTATTTACGAACGAATCCGCGAGGAAATGCGTGCTGGTAAAAGCATGAAACGTGCCATCGACGATGGATACAAAAATGCAATTTCTGCTATTGTTGACGGTCAGGTAACAACACTTATCACCGGTATAGTGCTTTCAATTTTCGGAACCGGGCCTATCAAAGGTTTCGCCAATACGCTGATTATCGGTATTATTACATCATTTATTACTGCTGTGTTCCTTACCCGTTTAATGTTATCGATGTATGCAAAACGCGATAATGCAAAAGAACTAAGCTTCACAACACCGCTTACTAAAAACTTCCTGCAGAATATTAAATTTGATTTTATCGGAAAACGCAAAATTGCTTACATAATTTCAGGAACTTTGATTGTTATCAGTTTAATTTCGTTTGCTACACGAGGTTTAAATCTTGGAGTTGACTTTTCGGGAGGACGTTTTTATATCGTACGCTTCGACGAGCCGGTAAAAACGGATCATGTTCGTTCGTTGCTCGAAAATTCATTTGAAGGTGATGCAGTTCAGGTAATTACCATTGGAAACGAAAATCAGGTACGTATTTCTACCAAATACAAAATCAATGACAATTCCGAAACACTTGATGATGAAATTGAAGAAATACTTTACAAAGGGTTGAGTCCGTTACTTAATAAATCGGTTACCAAAGATCAGTTTGTAGAAAATTATATTAAAAACTCCCGAAAAGTTGGACCAACAATTGCAGATGATATTAAAACAGCAGCCATTTGGGCAGTTATTTTTGCCTTGATTGCAATTGGTTTGTACATTTTTGTTCGATTCCGCGAATTTGGTTATGCTGTTGGTGCCACAGTTGCCCTTGCTCATGATGCACTGATTACAATTGGTACTTTCTCGCTACTTTATAGCATAATGCCTTTCTCAATGGAAATTGACCAATCGTTCATTGCAGCTATTTTAACTGTTGTAGGTTATTCTGTTAACGACACAGTAATCATTTTCGACCGTATTCGTGAGAACGTTGGTCTTTACCCCAAACGCGACAGGTTAACTGTAATGAACGATGCTATCAACGCTACACTAAGCCGAACATTCAGTACGGCCATGAGTACACTGGTGGTATTGCTTGCAATTTTCTCATTTGGAGGTGAAACCATTCGTGGATTTATTTTCGCAATGTTGTTTGGTATTGCTATCGGAACTTACTCTTCGGTTTTTGTGGCATCGCCTATCAGTTATGAATTCTTTATGCGCAAACGTAAAAAAGGAATTCATGCCTCAAGCGAGGAAGAAAAGAAATAATCACTTCAAATAATTTATCAAAGCCTTATTGAGAAATACAGTAAGGCTTTTTTATAAAATGAATACTAAACAACAGTACACCAAAAAACATGGCAACTATCTCCGATTTAAACGTTGGAGCAGGGCTAAGTATGCTGTTTTTGCAAGTATTTCTTCCTGTGTGAGTATTGGGAAAGTAAAAGTTTCAATCGCAGATTGTTTGCTGAAAAAACAGGAAAATTCTATAAGAGAATATCACTCTATTTATAATAATGATGATGTTGAAAATAAAGAATCAGAGTTTTCGGATTTAGCGCAGCCGGCAATATTCATCGACAATTTTATATTTCTTTCTTTAGAAGTTGCTTTAAGTAACAAATCATATAATTATTCATTCTTAATAAATTATATTAATCAATTAACAACCAAGGTTGATGCAGGGATTCTTCCCTCATCAACCTTTTTTATTCAAAACTATTATGTATAAAAATTTTCTTATCGCTTTTGTTTTTATGGTATTACAGAATAGTATGGTAATTTCTGCCGAAGTTGATACTATAAAGGTTTCTTTAAAAGGTGTTGATATCACAGCTCGTAAAAACATGTTGGCATTAACGGCAGATAAAGCCCTTTATCAAATCAAAAAAGAAGAAATAAAACTAATGCCGGTTTCCTCAATTGATGGATTACTTGAGTATCTTGCCGGTGCCGATATACGTACCAGAGGTGTAAACGGAACCCAAGCTGATATTAGCTTACGGGGAGGAACTTTTGATCAAGTGATTGTGCTTCTGAATGGTGTAAATATTACCGACCCACAGACCGGACATTACAATCTCGACTTGCCGGTAGATTTGTCGAATATTGAGCGAATTGAAATAATTCAGGGTGTACAGGCATTGTTAATGGGGATCAATCCATTCAGTGGGGCGGTAAATATCATAACCAATCAAAACACTGAAAATAATGTAAGAATAAAACTTAGCGGTGGAAGTTTTGATACTTATATGCAAAATTTTTCAGTTTATAAAGCGGGTAAAAAGAATGAAATTTCTTTCTCGGCATCGAACAATCAAAGTAAGGGTTATAAGCCAAATACTGATTATAATATGCAGGATGCGTATTTTCAGTCAGTATTCAGAACAAAATCTGCCGGTAGATTTGAGATGCAACTGGCTTATCAGCAAAAAAAATACGGCGCTCACGGATTTTACTCTCTCACCTACCCCGACCAGTACGATAATCCCCGAACACTTTATGGATCAATCAGTTGGAATTATGCAATAAAAAATTTACAACTCCACTCACAAGCATATTACCGAGGTCATACCGACAGATTTGAACTTTTTAGATATCCGGAAAAAACACCTGCCTGGTATAAGGGACATAACTATCATTTGAATAATACCGGTGGATTAAAGTTAAATATGAATGTACCGATAGCTTATGGAAAATTTACTTTAGGAGGCGAAATACGTAAAGAAAATATTTTCAGCAGTGTTTTAGGAGAAAACATGGAAAAACCAATTAAAGCATTGTTCGAAGAAAACGCTTTTTACTCCAAACAGAGTGAAAGACTAATATCGACAGGATTTACCGGCATCGAACAATCAACAGAGAAATGGGACATTGCTGCCGGAGCAGCTATTGCTCACAGTCAACGTTTTGGCTTTCAATGGTCAGGAGCTTTCAATATGCAATATATTTTTAACGATAATTTGAGGTTTTTTGTTTCGGGCAATCGTGCCTTCAGACTCCCGACTTTTACCGATTTATATTATAAAAGTGTTTCGCAGCGTTCGAATCCTTTATTAAAGCCCGAATACGCAACAACTTTTGAAACGGGGTTAAAACTCAACAAAAATAATCTTAAACTTGATGTTACGGGATTTTACAGAGCAGGCACAAATCTTATCGACTGGATAAAACTTCCGGATTCAACGATATGGATAAGTAGTAATCTGAGTAAAGTGAATACACTCGGTGCTGAATTTACAGCCGGTTATTTATTCGATGGAAATTTTGCAAAAAAAATTACAGTATCGTACGCTCTGTTGAATATGACAAGACCTAACACACCGTTTATTTCGAAATATGTGCTTGATTATCTTCGTAATAAGGTAAATATTTCCTTTCAGCACAATATTTATAAAAATCTTACTGGAACCTGGCAGGCAGGATACTATAACAGAGCTGGTGAATATATTACTGTTCAAGGCGGAACTTCCCAAAGTTACAAACCCTATTTTATAGCCGACTTCAGACTTATGTGGAAACTTAAAAATTTGGAACTGTTTGCTGACCTGCGAAATTTTACCAATACTCAATATGCAGATTTTGGGGGACTTACACAACCCGGCATAAATTTTAACACCGGTTTTATTCTAAACGTTTTCAAAAAATAGGTTTGATATGATAATGTAGAAAATTGAATTTTCTTCAAAAAAATGTTTTATATTTATGATAACACTAAACTTACATCTGAAACATTTGTTACAATATAAGAATGATGTTAATTGTATCATGAAATATTTGCTAAAAACCAACAATTTTCATTAATAAGCATTATATTTGTACTTTGATTTGATTGGGTCATAAATAGTCATATAACATATTTTGTATCTTTTTTAAAGAAAATTATTTCACTAATATACAAAAGATTAAAAATTTACTACAATGAAAACACTAAAAAAATTAAGTTTGCTACCGTTAATAGTTTTATTGCTGGTAGGCTGCGATGCTTTAGGCGATTTGCTTACCATTACTATTAAAAATGTAAAAATGACCCGTGATGTTGAAATTACCGTGAGCACCCCTGCAATGGTTGCTCAAGGCGTTCCGGCAGCTGGCGTTGCTTTCTCTAAATCAGCAAAAGTTCAAGTAAGTCAAACCGAAGAACTTGAAGAATACCTTGATAACATTAAAGATATTACACTCAACAGTATAATCTGCAGTGTTAAGGGCGTTAATCAGGGCGTAGTTCAATCGTTAAAAGTAACAATCAATCCACTAAACATTTACAAAGAAATAACAAATGTAACTGTAGGTGAGGATGTAAATTTAAATTTTACAGACGATGAATTCAAAACAATTGCAAATTCACTGCTTAGCGCTAAAGAACTTGAATTTGTTCTAACTGGAGTAGTTAGCAGCACTCCGGTAACGTTTACTGTAACTGTTACAGTTGATGCTAATTTCAAAGTAAAAGTACTTAAAGATAAAGAACAGTAAAGTATCAAAATGAATTAATAAAAACGCACCTCAAATTATATTGGGGTGCGTTTTTTGTGAATTCTCACATGGGATCCACATCAATACTTACTATTAGTCTACGGTACGAATTATCAGATAATAAATTATGTATAATTTCCTGCAACAATTCTTTTGCTTTAACAGGGGAAGCAGTATTTTCAACTTTTAGTAATACTTGCCTTAAATAAAGATTTTGAATTCGCGAAACAGCAGGCTCAACCGGACCAAGTACCCTACTTCCAAAAACAGAACGCATTCGATTTGCAAATTCAAAAGCAGCATTTTTGACAGTATTGATATCCTTGTGTTTAAGCGTTATTTCAATCATACGCACAAAAGGCGGATATTGAAATTGTAATCGTTGTGCGTATTGTGTTTCGTACATCAAAGTGAAGTCATGCTGTAAAACCTGTTGAACTACCGGATGTTCAGGTGTAGAAGTCTGTAGCACTACCAAACCACGCTTATTTTTTCGACCGCATCGTCCGCTTACCTGCGTCATTAACTGAAAAGCCCGCTCGTGCGCTCTGAAATCAGGATAATTCAGCATATTGTTGGCATTTAGAATACCTACCAGGCTCACGTTTTCAAAATCGAGTCCTTTGGTAACCATCTGCGTACCAACCAAAATATCGATATTTCGCTGTTCGAATGCCGTGATAAGTTTTTCGTAGGATTTTTTTGAGCGAGTAGTATCCAAATCCATACGTCCGATTTTTGCTTCAGGAAACAAAAGTTTTAGTTCATCTTCAATTTGCTCTGTACCAAAACCTTTTGTAAAAAGTGATGGCGTATTACAAGCAGGACAAACTGTTGGAATAGAAACCGAAAAACCGCAATAATGACACGTGAGCGTATTAAAAACTTTGTGAACGGTAAGACTAACATCGCAATTTTTGCATTTTGGCACATAAGCACAAGCTTTGCATTCGATGTAAGGAGCATAACCCCGTCGGTTTTGAAAAAGTATCACCTGTTCGTCCGAATCGAGGGCAATTTTCATTTTCTGAAGCAAAATATCTGAAAAATGTCCGTTCATACATTTCTTACGATACGCCTCTTTAGTGTCACACACAAGAATTTCGGGCATTTCAATTTCAAGAAAACGTTGATTTAACTCAACAAAACCAAATTTTCCGGTTTTTGCATTGTAGTAACTTTCTACTGAAGGGGTCGCACTTCCGAGTAATGTTTTTGCACCGTGCATACCTGCAAGTACAATTGCAACATTTCGGGCATTATAGCGTGGCGGCGGATCGTATTGTTTAAAGCTACTATCGTGTTCTTCATCCACGATTACCAAACCTAACTGTCTGAATGGCAAAAACACCGATGAACGAACGCCGAGTATTACATCATAGCCTTTATCCTGCAGCACTTTATTCCATATTTCGACGCGTTCGGCATCGGAAAACTTTGAGTGATATACTCCAAGTCGATTCCCGAAAATCCTTTTCAAACGCGAAGTTAGTTGGGTAGTGAGAGCAATTTCCGGGACAAGATACAAAACCTGTTTACCCTCAGCAATTATTTTATTAATAAGATGAATGTAAATCTCAGTTTTGCCACTCGAGGTTACACCATGTAATAAAACTACCTGATGTTCACGAAATTGATTTTCAATTTCATTAAATGCATTTTGCTGAAAAGTATTTAAATCAAATTTTTCGGAAAGTTCTTGAACATTATTATCGAGTCTGCCTACCACTTTTTTATAGAGTTCGAAAATTCCTTTGTCAACAAGACTTGCCAAAATTGCAGCGCTTACACCACTTTTCTCCAATAATTCCTTTTTTGAAACTTCGCGGTACAATTTAGGATTTAAACATTTTGATAAATCGATGTAAAACATCAACAAATCAAGTTGCTTTCTTGCTTTTGAGAGTTCGTCAAAAATTGTATGTAATTTATCTTCATGGCGTGCTTCCGGCATTAACCTGACGTAAGTTTCTGTTTTGGCGTGATATTTTTCTGTAAATTCTTCGTTCACTTGAATAGCGCCGCGGGCAAGCAAACTTTTAAGAGTAGGCATAAGCGAACGCATAGAGGCAATCTTATTCAGGTTATCCACGGTTACCGGTTTCCCATCAGATAAAATATCAAGAATATTTTGCTCCTTTTCGGGCAACACTTCTTCCGCTTCGAAATCGGGATTAACACACACTATCGTTTCACTATCGGGTTTCAGCCCTGCAGGGACAGCAGCTTGGTAAACTTCTCCCATGTATGCCATATAATAAGTGCTAATCCAATCCCAGAACTTCAATTGAGGATTCCGAAGTATGGGTGTATTATCGAGCGGACAAATTATATCCCTTATTTCATAGGGTAATTCAGGTTTGAAAGTATGAATGATAGCAACAACTGCAGTATACATTTTTTTGTGTCCAAACGGAACCACAACCCGCATTCCTACCTGAACAAGCTCCTCGAACTCATCGGGAATGCGATAAGTAAAAGTATTGCCTACTGGCACCGGCAGTATTACTCCTGCATATTTCATCTTTTTTTATTGTACAATTCTATCAAAAGTGAGGAAATAAGTCATCAAATTTGTTTCAGATAGCTGTTCTCACTTGTTGGAATGGGTAGAAATCCCATTCGCAAAAGATAATTGCGATGATGCTTATTGTTGGTATTCGAAACTATTTTTTGAATTCCATGATTTTTGAGAAATTGTATATTCTTTTTGTAAAAGAAATCACCCGGTTTAAAATCACGGTACTGGGCAGTTACAAAATCGAGATAAACATACAGTGTATTATTGTTTACCGCACCTAAAAGTACTCCTGCTACGGAAGCATTGCGCAATAATAAAAGCGGAAAAAGTTTGGATTGATTAAGTTCATCCGTAAGTATGTTTTTTTTAAACTCCGGAAAAAATTTACGTATTTCATCTTTATGAAAATCAAGATAATAGGATAGATAATTGTTTTGGGGATTTACAAGTACAGTCTGAAAAGCTTCCTTGGCAGAAAACATTTTTATCAGATAAAAGATATTGGTGAGTACAATAAATAAATTTAGCAAACCTACAGGTAACGAACCGATAGTAAATCCGTAAAAAGAGAACACAGCGGCACCAACCAGATTGTACCATCGTAACTTTTTAATAGAACTCATGGTAAGTGAAACCGCCACCAATACCGATCCTATATAGCCAATCCATTCTATTAAGGGAATATTAAACACTGTCATAATAATTCAAGTTTAATTTTTTTGTATAAAATTATATCATTAAGAAGTTAAAGAATGGTTTTTAATTCAAAAAAAGAAATGTAAATTTTTCTACAAATATAGCGAAATTTAAGTATAAGTTCATTTCGCTTAATTAGACCGAATTAAATTTTAACAGACTATATTTGCATTTTACTGTATTTAATACACAAAATTTTATTTATTTTCGCAAGCGTATATTTCATAAAACTAAACATCAGTAAAATGGCAAAAATTTACAAATATCATCTATCTTATGCACTTGTTAGAGAATATTTCATGTTTTGTTTTAAGCGTTTCTATGGCGAATATACTGTTACAGGTCGAGAAAATATACCTGAAACCGGTCCGGTGATTTTTGCAGCAAATCATGTCAACGCGCTAATGGATCCACTGGCAGTAATATCAGTTATACCACGTAAACTACCAATAATTTACATGGGGCGCTCGGATATGTTTAAGGGCAAAAAGTTCACTCAATTTTTGCGTTTTATTAAACTTGTTCCTGCCTTCAGAATGCGCGATGGTATTGAGAACCTTGAAAAAAACAAAGCATCGTTTGAGCAGTGCGATGAAGTGCTCGAAAGAAATCTTGCCTTAGGTATCATGCCTGAGGGTAATCAAGGGTCTTTCAGGAGAATTCGCCCACTTGTGAAAGGGATTTTTCGAATTGCATTTAAAGCACAACAAAAGTATGGAAACTCGCCCGGTGTAAAAATTGTACCAATCGGCATCGACTATAATAACTTAGAAAAATTTGGTCAGAAAATAATTATCAACATAGGTAAGCCCATTGAAGTGGCGGAATATATGGAAAATTATAAGGAAAATGAGGTAAAAGCAATTAACACTATAAGAAGCCGTTTGTTTAAAGAACTTGTAAATTTAACGGTACATATAAGTTCCGAAAAGCATTATTATGGTTTCGAAACTGCCACAGAGCTAACAAATTCAGCAGTAGCTCATCAGTTAAATCTTGATGATAAACCTCTGAATCGTTTTCATGCACGGCAAAAAACTGCACAATGGCTCAACAAACTTGAGTTTTCTGATCCTGAAACTGCGGAGAGAATAGATAAACTAAGCAATAATTACAAAAAAAATCTGAAACAACTTCATTTGAGAGATTGGATCTTTGAAGATAAACCAACTTCGATTTTTAATATTCTACTTTCTGCTTTAGGATTAATTTTAACTTTCCCAATTTTTATTACCGGACTTTTATTGAATGTATTGCCATTTTTTGCACCTGATTTAGTGCGAAAAATATATAAAATTCATTTCCCCGGAGGTCTAAGTTCTTTGCGTTTTGTAAGTGGAATGATAAGTTTTCCCTTGTTTTACATACTTCAGGGGATTTATATTTTCAAAAAATTTGAACTTAACTTTCTTAGTTTGTTTTTTATCATTCCCTTACAATACATCACCGGAAAATTATCGTTTACATGGTACAAAAGTTTTAGGAAATTATCGGCAAAAATCCGCTTTAAATTTCCCAATGCCAAAAACTTTGAACTATTAAAAGAAACCTTGGATTTGCATTCTGAGATTACAGGATTGGTTCAACCGGTTTGATAAAAAATCCTCTTTTCTTCTCAGAAAACAAAAAACCTGACATTTCAGCAATGTTAGGTTTTTTATTTTATATTACCGTATGTTGAATCATAAAAATATTAACATTTAAATGCGTGAAATAATTGATTTTTCAAATAAATATACAATTGCAAGTATTGATTTAATTTTTTTTACTATATTTGAGAAGTTAAATTACAATTATTTTACACGTTACAAAAACTTTATATAAATGCAAATTTCTAATTTTCCTTTAAAAAAATCACATCATGAAAAAATCAGTTTACTTCATTACACTTTTGTGTATCTCAGTATTTGTGCTAAATTTTACGGTACGTAGCCAATCACTCACCGGAATTAAAACCATTCCGGGTGATTACGCTACTTTAGAGTTGGCCATTGCAGCTCTTAATGCGAACGGAGTAGGTTCAAGCGGAATAACCTTTAACATTACCGCAGGTCATACCGAAACATTTACTTCTCCCACCGCCGGACATATAACAGCCACCGGCACTTCTTCCAATCCAATCATTTTTCAGAAATCAGGCGATGGCGCCAATCCTCAAATCACTGCCGGCACAGGAACCGGAAGCTACGATGGAATAATTGTTTTTCAGGGTGCTGATTACATTACTTTTAATGGTATTGATATTTTGGAGAAATCTACCAATACTACCAATACTACACGTATGGAATGGGGTTTTGCTTTGGTTAAAAAACAAAACTCAGCACCTTTTGATGGTTGTCAGAATATTGTGATAAAGAATTGCAGTATAAGCCTTACAAAAAGCTACACAACCACAAGAGGTATTTACTCAGGAAACCATATTGCCACAAGCACATCGGCACTTACAATTACTGATACAAACGACACGAACAGCAATTGTGAATTTTACAACAACACGATTACCAACTGCTATCAGGGAATTTGTCTGAATGGATACAATGCTGCATCGCCTTATACACTGTACGATCAGAACAACAAAATTGGACTGCCAACCGGCAATAATATATCCGATTTTGGTACAGCCGGTATTTATTTTATTTATCAAAACAATATTGCTGTAAACAACAATACACTTACTGAAAGCACCGGACCTAATGCTGCAATTTACGGAATTCAGGGTGAAGCAGCATTAGGAGCAAAATCTGAAATTTTGAATAATATCATTTCGCTCAAAAATGGCTCAGTAAGTGCATCAAATATTTATGGAATTTCATGTAAAAGCGGAAGCAATATTACGGGCAGTGAAGTAAAAATCAATGGCAATACAATTCAGAACTGCTCGTATAATGCAGCAGTGGCATTAGGATTTTATGGCATAACACTCGAAACCGCACCGAAATTAGCCGAAATTAAAAACAACAATATCCTTAACAACTCAGTACCCGGGAATGGGAATTTCATAGGCATCCAAACCACTTCTAGTCCGATTGACGTAACCATTACCGGAAACAATATTAGCAACAATAGAAAAACCGGCTCTTCAGGAATAATTTATGGGATAAAAAATGCAGCCGGAACTAATATCACAGTTAGTGAAAATACCCTGAATAACAATACAATCGAAAATGCAACAGGCGATCAGGAAACAGGAATTTACGGCTATCACAACGCAGCATCGGTTACAAATCTGACACTTCAGGGAAACACTTTCAGCAATTTTAGTATTGGAGGAACAAATACTTACAGTTTTAAAAACATAACCGCAATCCATACAACAGGTACAGCGACAAACAAAACAATCAGCGGAAATAATATTAATTCATTTTCGTTAAACATTGGTTATGTGAATGGAATTTACGCAAATTTCGGTACGCTTACAAAAATCCATAAAAACAGAATTTACAACCTGTTAAATAAAGAAGGCAATCCAACGGTAGCAAACAATTCATTTAGTGCAAACGGTACAACTCTCATAGGTATTTTTGTGGATAATATGACGAATTGTCTTATTTACAATAATTTTATTTCGGAACTGAAAACAGAAAGTGCCGGATATTTTATGTCCATTACAGGAATATATTTTGGTTCAAACGGATCGATTACAAGAAAGCTGTATGTAATAAATAATACCGTAATGCTCGATGCTTCCAGTACAGGTTCAGACTTTGGAAGCGCTGTTTATTATAGTGCAACCACAAGCACATCGCCCTTAACTACATTTCAGAATAATATCTTTATCAACAAATCAGTGCCGAACGGAGTTGGATGCAGCAGCATATACTTTGGTAAAATGCCTTCAAATGAATCGAATAGGAATTGCTACTACACAACTTCATCTGGTTATCCTTATTACATTTTTAGAGATTCTTACACTTTCTTGTACGATGATTTCAATTATTATATGCTTATATTTGACTGTGATAATGATTCTTATTTTGAAATGCCACCATTTATCAATTCGAGTGCAAGTCCCTACAATTTACATATTCAGGAAGGCTCAACTACGCATCTTGAAAGTGGAGGAATGATTAGTATGTACGAAAGCGAATCATTAAATACCGAAGACTTTGATGGTGATAAACGATATCCCGATCCTGCGGCACCATTTTTTGCAGGTCATCCTGCTCAGGCGCCTGATATCGGAGCCGATGAGTTTGGGGGTATTTATCTTGATGATGTTCATCCAACAATTCAATACGATTTGCTCAATAACACAGCTTCGACCGAGCCACGTACATTAATAGCAACCATTACAGACAATTTTTCGGGCATACCTGTTTCAGGTATTGGTTTGCCTATGCTCTATTGGCAAAAATCAACAACTAATACTCCAACAGGCACTTGGATTGGCGTACAGGGAGTTCCGCTTGGAAACGATCAGTATTCGTTTACTTTTGGTGGAGGAGTGGAAAAAAATAAAGATTATGTACACTATTTTGTAGCAGCACAGGATTTGGCAACAACTCCTAATGTTTGGGCTTCCATCTATAACAGTGGCAATGAAACAGGACTTACGGCTAATCCTCCTGCATGTGCAAATCCTGATACTTATTACACATACCAGATAGTTTCCATTTGTGGCACTTATACCGTTGGTGTCGGTCAGGATTTCGAAACTATTACGTCTGCAATGACTTATATTCAGGATAATGAGGTAACCTGTCCTGTTGTATTTCTATTGACGGATAATTTATATTACGAAAACTTTCATTTCTCAGAAATTACAGGAATGAGCGCAGTAAATACTATTACAATTAAACCTGCAGCAGGAGTTTCTGCCACGATTTCAGGCTGGTCAAATGAGTTTGGAACTATAACTTATGGTGATGGTGCAAGTCACTATATCATCGACGGTTCGAATCAGACTGGAGGAACTGACAGAAATTTAATAATTGAAAACGGAGCCAATTCTCAGGTTGTTTTATTTCGTGAGTTTTCAAGTTTCACTAAAACGCAGTCAAATAATATTATTAAAAACTGTATTATACGTGGAGGATACGGTTTTGCAGCAGATTGGCCTGTAGGAATTATGGTGCCAGGCGCTATTGTCAACGGACTGAATATTGAAAATAACGAGTTTTATAAACTTTCGGCTGCAATAACCGTTTCTGGCAAACCTGACAGAATAATCAGCAACATTAATATTTCGGCTAATAATATAGGAAATGAAAATGACACCATTAGCTATGCCGGAATATATGCTTACTACGTTAATAATATAGACATTTCATTTAATAATATCAAAAATATTAAAAATCCTGATGACAATGCTACCGGCATTGATATTGGTACAAACGCAACCAATGTTAAGATTTATGGTAACGAATTAACAGGAATTGCACATACCGGAACTGATGGTTACGGTGGTAAGGGCATTGATATCCATACTGGAAATGGTGACAGTGAGATATTAGTTTATAACAATGCCATTTCCGACATTTCTGGCGATGGCTGGGATGGATTGACTGATGATGCCATCGTAGGCATGAGAATACTCGGACCGATGGGAGGAGTAAAAGTTTATCATAATTCTGTGCATTTATTTGGAAATGTAATTGGAAGTTATGACGAAAATAAAAGTGCTGCTATGTACATTGGAAGAGATGTTTCTGATATTTCTCTTCAGAATAATATTTTTGTAAATTCCATTGAGGATATTGAAAAAAACGCTCAAGCATTTGCTATTTACAGCGATGCTCATACATCAGCATTTACAGCTATCGACAATAATCTTTATTTTGCAGCAGGAAACGAAGGTGTATTAGGTAATCTTAGTGGAAATAAAACAACTTTGGCCGAATGGCAAACTGCAACCGGCAGCGATGCGAATTCGGTATCCTTTATGCCACCTTTTGTAAATAGCACCAACTTACGGCTAACTGCATCGAATAATGCAGGTGTATATATTACAAATATCGATTATGACCTCGATGGTACTCCTCGCGATACTTCAACACCTGATATTGGCGCATTCGAAAAAAGTGGCGCTGATGGTACCGGAATGTCCAAACATAATGATGCAAAAGTTATAATTATCGGGATGACTGGAAAAATTCTTGTACAATCAACAAACATTCAATCTGATATCGCCATATTCAACACATTGGGACAACAGATAACATCAGGAATTTCTACCGTCGGTATTTTCAGTGAGTTTAACATAGATTATCCGGGAATTTATATCGTGAAGATTAAGGCCGGTAACCGAATTGTTACTGAAAAAGTTTTGTGCAAATAACAATTTTTTTTGAAAAATTGACGCTTTAAAAAAATCCCCGCAACTTAAAAGAGTGCGGGGATTTTTTATTAAACCTAATAATAAACAATAACTTCAATTTATTGTTGTTTTTCAAACGATAAAACTGTTTTATTAATAATACTTACACATTCGTTTAGTTGCTCGTGGCTTATAATGAGTGGCGGTGCGAAACGAATAATATTTTTGTGTGTTGGTTTTGCTAACAGACCGTTATCAGCTAGTTTTAAACACACTTCCCAGGCGAGATTATCTGATTTACTGTTGTCAATAATTAAAGCGTTCAATAATCCTTTACCGCGTACAAATGAAGCAATGGATGATTCTTTACAAAGTTTCTCCATTTCGTTGCGAAAATAAATACCCAAATCGTAAGCATTTTGTGCAAGATTTTCTTCTTTTACAACTTCCAGTGCTGCTATGGCAACAGATGCTGCAAGCGGATTTCCTCCAAAAGTAGAACCGTGTTGTCCCGGCCGAAAAACATCCATAATTTCTGCCGATGAAAGTACCGCCGAAACAGGATACACTCCTCCTGAGAGTGCTTTACCGAGAATTAAAATATCGGGATGCACATTTTCGTAATCGCAGGCAAGCATTTTTCCTGTGCGAGCTATGCCGGTTTGCACTTCATCGGCAATGAAAAGTACATTTTTTTCTTTACAAATTTCGAAACACTTATGCAAATAGCCATCGTCAGGAACATAAGCACCTGCTTCGCCTTGTATCGGTTCAACCAAAAAACCTGCTACGTTAGTGTTTTCTTTCAGTACCTTTTCCAGAGCTTCGGGATTGTTATACGGAATGACAATAAATCCGGGTGTATAAGGTCCGTAATGTAGATAAGCGTCCGGATCGACCGAAAAAGAGATAATGGTTGTCGTACGGCCGTGAAAATTGTTTTCACAAACTACAATTTGAGCCTGATTTTCGTGGATTCCTTTTTTCTCATAAGCCCATTTGCGGCAAAGTTTGATAGCGGTTTCAACTGCTTCGGCGCCTGTATTCATGGGTAAAACTTTTTCATATCCAAAGTATCGGGTTACAAATTCTTCATAAACGCCAAGCTGACTATTGAAAAATGCACGAGAAGTCAACGTCAGTTTTTTTGCCTGATTGGTTAGGGCATTTATAATTTTTGGGTGACAATGACCCTGATTTACAGCCGAATAAGCAGAAAGGAAATCGAAATATCGCTTGCCTTCCACATCCCATACATATACACCCTCACCTCGATCCAAAACTACCGGAAGTGGATGATAATTGTGGGCGCCGTATTTGTTTTCGAGCGCCATGAGTTCGTTAGAGCTTCTAATTTTCATTTTGTTATTTTTTTTAACCCTGTCAGGTGCAAGCACGCTGACAGGTTATAAATTTCTATTTGATTAGTTTTATTTCAATTATCAACGCTGTCAGGTGCAAGCATTCTCTTTTATAGAATACTTATTCTGGGCAACGCTGTCAGGTGCAAGCACGCTGACAGGTTTTTGTATGCTCAACCTGACAGCGTTCAAAGAGCCTGTCAGCGTTGAAATCTACATCAATAACCAACATAAAACTATAAGGTATTCTTTTCAGAATACTTCTGCCATCATGCAGCGCACACTTCCACCTCCGTATCTTTCGATGGTTGGCACAGGTATACTTACAATTTTATTGAAATTGTTGAGTTGATTTTTTTGACTATCAGTGAAAGCGTCGAAAGCTGTTTGCGACATTACCAACAGTCGCTCGTTTAGCTTATTTTTTAATTGGAGAATATTCCCTGCAAAGTGTTGCATCTGGTTTTCCGTAATTTCAATAATTATTTTTTCTGTATCCTGAAAGACTGCGTTAAGCGTTTCTCTTTCCTGTAAGTTATCAATACTTTCCATGCAAATTACTACATAATTTTCGGCTACAGACATCACTACATTTGTGTGATATACAGGCAAGCGATTACTTCCAACGGTTTGTTTGGCAGTAAAAGTAACGGGTTTATAGCCAAAATCGTTGCAAAACCATGCAAAAAGTTGCGCATCGGTTCGGGGTGATAAAGCTGCATAAGCAATGCGGTTTCTCCGATCGAATACCATACTTCCGGTTCCTTCAAGAAATCGATTTTCACTTTCATATACTGAGTAATCAACCATTTGTGAAATATTAAAACCGTGACCAACTACCTTTTCTACAACATCGATACGTCTTTCAGCTCGACGGTTTTCGGCAAACATCGGGTACATTGCCACACGATTGTCCTTCTGGAAAGAAATCCAATTGTTTGGAAAAATTGCATCAGGTTTCACCGGTTCGGGAGTATCCGGTACAACAATCACTTCGACACCGTTATCACGAAGGATTTGAACCATATTTCTGAATTCTTCGAGCGCTGCCGCTTGAATTTTTTCTGCCGGAATATCCGGTTTTACCTGAAAAAAATTGTTCGCAGCAGTTTCAGCGTTGTAACCAAATTTGGCAGGTTCAATCATGAGTAAAGTGTTAGTTATTTGACTGTAAACGCCCACTTCTAATCTATCTTTGTTATCGATTAATATTTTGCCTGAATTCATAAACCGGATATTTTAATGATTGATAACTATTAACTTACACAGATAGTGTTGCAAGAGATTTCTTTAAACACTACTCAAAAAAATTAATTTTCTCTGATAAGAGGTAAAGTAGAACATCGCAATAATCCTCCCATTTTGGAGATTTCATAATAGGGGACTTTTTCAACTGTTAATCCCCATTCGTACTGGAGGTGATTATTCAGGCGATGAAAATTCTGTTCCGAAACTACAACATCGGGCGAAATCGAAAAAATATTTGTATTCATATAATACATTTCTTCCTGCGTAATCTCAAATACATTTTCTTTTCCGAAAATATCCACGATTATTTTATAATCTTTTTCAAATTTGAATCCCTGTTTGTAAACTATCGCTTTATTTTTCCCTACCGGCATAAATGTGCAATCGAGATGAAGAACGCATTTATAAGGGTCTGTATCATGCTTAATCAATTCAAGCGGAATAAATTTTTTTTCAGGAAAAATTTCTTTCAAAAAATCAAAAGCATACTGATTTGTACGTGCCGATCTGAGTTTTGCATAGTCAGAACCTGTATATAATCCTACGAAAACAATATCGTTGAATAATACAACATCGCCACCTTCAACGTGCGCCCGCTCAGGTAGATTGAAAATTTTGTTGTACGCAATCTGATCGTAAACAATTTCATAAGCTTCTTTTTCATCCTCACGATCGGGAATTATGTTACAGTTTATTATTTTGTCATCGATAACAAAAGCCACATCCCGTGCAAAAACCTGATTGCAGTTTTCAAGCGTCCACGGACGAAAAACCTGAACGTTATACTTTTGCAGTACCTTTTCGAAAGCGGTCATTTCCCTGTAAATATTTTCCTCCGTTGGATAAATGCCTTTCATAACCGATTCATACGATTTAGGATCGTAGGTATTCTCGGGTAAGGGCGCTTTGCCGGGCGAACCGGGCTGTCCGAGTACTACCGCCAGTAAGCGCGAAGTTTCATTCTTTACATTGAGATTCATACCTATAGTTTTACACAAATATAATCAGATAAATTTGATTTTTGTTCATTTTCTGTATATTTATTTGTTTTAGAAAGAAAATTATAAATACCTACAAAAATAAAATTGATGAATTGATGAATTGAGATTAAAATTAATTGTTTTTTTAACATTAAAAGTTTGGATTTTATATGCTTCTAATCTATATTTGTAGTGTTGATCTCTCACGAGTCAACGCTAACTCCAACCCCGGTCTTTTTTTAATTTGTCTAACTTTTAAAATCTCCCTTCGATCAAGGGAAACATCCAAATATTAGAGATTCAAATTATGAAATTATATAGCTCCCAACAGTGGGGGCGGGGTTGGTTTTGTTGCAAAATTACGATAACTATATATAAATCAATGGTATAAACAACCTAAATTAATGCCGAATGAAACTAATTCGATTCTTGATTGCAGTTCTCGTATTCATTTCCGTAGCTGCAAATTCTCAAACCTTACAACCTAAAACTAATTTTACAAGCTCCGATACACTGAAAATCATGAGTTGGAATATTCGGATTCTCACTACGGCTGATACCGGACTTATTTACTGGAATAACCGAAAAAATGAAGTTGCAGCTTTAGTAAAACGATATCAACCGGACATACTCGGAATTCAGGAAATCAGAAATAATCGACAACAAAAAGAATTATTACAAAGAATTTCGGACTATGCAAGCATTTCTTACGGAAGAGATAATAATAACGGCACAAGGGGTGAACGATTAGCAATTTTGTACAATAAAAAACGGTTTTCTCATTCAGAAAACGGTTTTTTCTTTCTTTCAGAAACACCTGAAAAGGTTTCAATAGGTTGGGATGCTGTTTATAACAGGATTTGTGTTTGGTGTAAATTAACTGACAAAACAACAAATAAAACCTTTTACGTGTTTAATACACATTTCGACCATATCGGGAAAATTGCACGTGAAAAAAGTGCCAAACTAATAACTGAAAAAATTAACGAAATTGCAGGAAATTTCCCTGTGGTTTTAACCGGCGATTTTAATACAACTCCTGCTGACGAAAATTTTTATAATACTTTGACAAAAACATTTTTTGACAGCCGTGAAAGCAGCAAATATAAACCTAACGGCACAATTGGCACCTTCAATGGATGGGATTTTACAACGTCGGATTTTTCAGAATCAGTACGCATCGACTATATTTTTGTAAACAAAATGAAAGTCTTGAATTATTCAACCTTAAACGACAAGACTAATGCCGGTATTTACCCTTCGGATCATTTCCCGGTAATCATACATACAATTATTGATTGAAATTTCAAAAATTAATACAATAAAAAATTATCAGAACGATTTTAAATTCTTTTATAGTTGTGAATGTGAAATGTGAAATGAAAAATGAGAAATGAGAAATAAAATACGCAGATTTTTAATCTTCGGGGTGCTGATTTCGTGCATCTTTCAAAGCACTGCCCAGAATCCTGACATTGAAATACTTCAGAAAATTAACAGTAATCCTTCCACGTTTTTACGGAATTATTCAACCGTACTTTCTAATACTACTACTGTAATTGGGATATCAGTTCCGGTAGTTTTAGGCACTGCAGCATTTGTCACCCACGATGAAGAAATGCTTAAAAATGCCATATCAGCAGGAATTAGTTTGGGAATTGCTGCAAGCTTAACCTACGGACTTAAAACTGCAATAGGAAGACCACGTCCGGCTATTACCTGGCCTGATTTAATTACTCCCTACGAAGATATTCATACCAAATCGTTTCCTTCGGGGCATACATCGTTTGCTTTTGCTGCGGCAACATCACTAAGCATACACTATCCCGAGTGGTACATTATTGTTCCGGCATATTTATGGGCAGGTTCAGTTGGCTATTCACGTATGAATCTTGGTGTGCATTATCCCTCCGATGTGGTAACTGCTGCCCTATTGGGAGCCGGAAGCGCTTATCTGAGTTACAAAATTAACAACTGGCTCTATCCTAAAGTTGATCCAGTGAAAAAACTAAAATTAGACGGATATTTTTTGTAAATAAAAAAACCGGCATAATGATTAAATTCATCACTGCCGGTTTTTTAGTCTCTTAAATTTGCCTTCTTCACATAATTTTTTTATTCAGCAAAACATGAAGCACTGCTCCTACAATCATAATTATACCTGCGCTAGCCAATAATGTATTGTTTTGTACAGTTCCGAAATGATAAACCACCAAAGGAATTACCCCAAGAAGTATTATGATAGAACCCAGATATTTTAAAAAGTTTTTCATTGCAATGAAATTTTTTGAATTATTACTTTCAGACTGCAAATTAAACGATTTTTTACCACCCTGTCAAATTATTTCGATAAAAAATTGAATTAATTTATAAAACCTGCTGTTTTTTAAAATTATGTTCAAAAAAATATAACTTTCGGCAAAGGTTTTCGCTGAAAATTCATAAAATATCTACAAAAAAATTTCAGCGAACCGTAAAAGCTATATCAACTTATAGCTTTAATTTTGTGTTTATCTGAAAATTATTTTGTAACTATTCTAATAAAAACCGAAGTAAAAATTATTTCGTAATTTTGTAAGATTATCAACATGGACATATATTGTAATTTTATTACGAAAAAATAAAATGAAAAATGAAAATATAAATATTTCTAATGCAGAAGGAAAAAAGAAAATAATTATAGTAGGTACAGCATGGCCTTACAGGGGAGGTTTGGCAACTTACAATGAGCGTCTTGCCCGTGAATTTGTTAAAGAGGGTCATTCGGTGGAAATTTTCACATTCAAACTTCAGTATCCTTCGTTTCTCTTTCCGGGTAAAACGCAGTTTTCGGATGAAAATGCCCCGAATGATCTGAAAATACACCGAACCATAAATTCGTTAAACCCTGTAACGTGGATAAAAACCGGAAGATTGATCAGAAAGAAAAATGCTGATATTGTAATTTTCTGTTATTGGATGGCATTTTTTGCTCCCTGTTTTGCCACAATTGCACGCTTTGCCCAAAGAAATGGAGCGAGAATGTTGGGATTAATACACAATATGATTCCCCATGAACCCACCATACTCGACAAAATTTTTCCCCGTTTTTTTATCAATCAAATGCATGGTTTTGTATGTATGGCTACGTCGGTTAAAGATGATATCCAAACGTTTGACAAAACCGGTAAACCTATAGTAGTTTCACCGCATCCGCTTTACGACCATTATGGCGATGTACTTACAAAAAAAGAAGCTTCGGTACGTTTGGCAATGAACGAAGGATTTTATTATGTATTATTTTTTGGATTTATCCGCCATTATAAAGGACTCGATTTATTGCTTGAAGCATTTGCCGACCCCCGTTTACGCGAACATAAAGTAAAACTTATTATTGCCGGCGAGTTTTACGAAAATCCGCAGCCTTATTGGGAATTGATTGCCAAACTGAAACTCGAAAACAACATCGAACTTCGTACGCATTTTATTCCTGACAGCGAAGTAAAAAATTATTTCAGCATTGCCGATATTATAGCCCAACCTTACCGTTCGGCAACACAGAGTGGCGTAAGCCAAATAGCCTATCATTACGAAAAACCCATGTTGGTTACACAAGTAGGAGGACTTTCCGAAATTGTTCCCCACAACAAAGTCGGTTATGTAGTGGATGTGAAACCTGAACAAATAGCTGATGCACTTGTTGATTTTTTCGAAAACAAAAGAGCAGAAGAATTTATTCAGAATATCAAAAAAGAGAAATCCAAATACGAATGGGCGAAAATGACTGCCGCAATTATTAATTTAGCCCAAAACCCCAAAGTGGAATAGGATTGGTTGTAAACGAGTTGAAAAATAAAAAACTGATTTTTATGCAAATACTTTATAAATTTTCAGGAAACACCTGTAGGATGAAAGGAGGTTTATGGCAAACGACATAGCTGAAACCCCTTTGATGAAACAATACTTCGAGATTAAAGCCAAACATCCCGATGCTATTCTGTTGTTTCGATGCGGTGATTTTTACGAAACTTTTTCAACCGATGCCATTGAAGCATCGGAAATTCTCGGAATTACACTTACACGGCGCGCCAATGGAGCTGCTAAAAGTGTAGAGCTTGCCGGATTTCCGCATCATGCACTCGATACGTATTTGCCAAAACTGGTACGAGCTGGCCGAAGAGTTGCCATTTGCGATCAACTTGAAGACCCAAAACTTACGAAAAAGTTAGTTAAACGCGGCGTTACCGAATTAGTAACACCCGGTGTTTCGTACAGTGATACAACCTTAAATCACAAGGAAAATAACTTTTTAGCAAGCGTTTTTATCAATAAGAATATAATTGGTCTGGCTTTTCTCGATATTTCTACCGGCGAATTTTTGGTAGCTGAAGGAACTCCTGAATATGCCGATAAACTACTGAACAGTTTCAGTCCAAAAGAAGTATTGTTTGACCGCACCCGCAAGAAAGATTTCGAAAGTATTTTCGGCACCGGTTTTTTCAGCTATCCCCTCGAAGACTGGGCGTATAATCCCGATTCGGCAAACGAACGGTTACTTAAACATTTCGAAACAAAAACACTGAAAGGCTTCGGAGTGGATAAGCTTACAAACGGTGTAGTGGCTGCCGGCGCCATTCTTCATTATCTTGATTTAACCCACCATGAGCAAACCGGACATATTACACGACTATCACGCATAGAGGAAGATCGTTACGTTTGGCTCGACAGGTTTACCGTTCGAAATCTTGAACTTTTCGCTACTATGAACGAAGGTGGAAAAAGTCTTGCCGATGTGATGGACAGAACTATAAGTCCGATGGGCGCGCGTATGCTGAAGCGGTGGATTGCATTTCCGTTGAAAGATGTGAAACCTATCAACGAACGACTCAGCGTAGTAGAGCATTTTTTTCGGGAACCGGAATTGAAAAAGTTGCTTGAGCAAAACATCGCCTTAATCGGCGACCTTGAACGTATAATTTCTAAAGTTGCGGTGGGTAGAATTAATCCGCGAGAAGTGGTTCAACTGAAAGTGGCGCTGAAAGCCATTGAACCAATAAAAGCCGCATGTGCGCAAACCGATAATGCGAGACTTCAAAATATTGCCGATCAGTTAAATGCCTGTCATCTTATATCAGAGAAAATTGAAAAGGAAATCAATCCGAATCCGCCTTCGCTGATTAACAAAGGCGATATCATCCGCAATGGCATTAATGCGGAATTAGACGAGTTGCGAATGCTGGCACATTCAGGTAAAGAGTTTCTGCAACGCATACAGGACAGAGAAAGTGCAGAAACAGGCATACCAAGTTTGAAAATCAGTTTCAATAATGTGTTTGGATACTATATTGAAGTGCGAAACACGCATAAAGATAAAGTGCCCGATACGTGGATCAGGAAACAGACGCTGGTAAATGCCGAACGTTATATTACGCAGGAACTGAAAGAATATGAAGAAAAAATTCTTGGCGCTGAGGAAAAAATTCTGTCGATAGAAACCCGATTGTTTAACGAACTGGTGCTGGCATTGGTCGATTATATTCCTGCTATTCAATTAAATTCAAATCTTATCGCACAACTGGATTGCTTGTTGTCATTTGCCCGGGTTTCAGCCGAAAATAAATATGTTCGTCCCGAAATTACCGACACAGATGTAATTGACATAAAACAAGGACGACATCCTGTGATTGAAAAACAACTTCCTGCAGGTGAAACTTATATTGCCAACGATGTTTTTTTAAACAACAGCAGTCAGCAAATAATTATCATTACAGGCCCGAACATGGCAGGTAAATCTGCTTTATTACGACAAACTGCTTTGATTACGCTCATGGCGCAAACCGGTTGTTTTGTACCTGTTGAGAGTGCAAGTATTGGAGTGGTGGATAAGATTTTTACCCGCGTAGGCGCCAGCGATAACATTTCGCAGGGCGAATCGACTTTTATGGTGGAAATGAACGAAGCTGCGAGTATTTTGAATAACCTATCGAACCACAGTTTGGTACTTTTTGACGAACTCGGACGTGGTACCAGTACTTACGATGGAATTTCTATTGCCTGGGCTATCGTAGAGTATATTCACGAACATCCCTCATTCAAAGCCAAAACACTTTTTGCAACGCATTATCATGAGTTGAACGAGATGGAAAAATCCTTTCCACGAATTAAAAATTACAATGTTTCAGTAAAGGAAGTGGATAAAAAAGTGATATTCCTTCGTAAACTTGTAAAAGGCGGCAGTGCGCACAGTTTTGGGATACATGTGGCAAAAATGGCCGGCATGCCACTTAGCATTGTAAAACGTTCCGAGCAAATTTTGAAAGACCTTGAATCGGAAAACCGACGCTCCGAAATTTCCAAACCCATTGGCGAAATTGCGCAGCACCGTGAAGGGCTGCAACTTAGCTTTTTCCAGCTCGATGACCCGGTTTTGGAACAAATTCGCGATGAAATTCTAAACCTGAACATTGATAATCTTACTCCCCTCGAAGCGTTGAATAAACTGCATGGAATCCGGAAAATAATTACCGGAAAAAAGAAGTAAAGAAGCAATTCGTTTTGAGACACTGAAAGTTATCTTTGCGAACAGTGCTGCCATACCATAAACAGAACATTCAATGGCGAAAATTTGAAAAACTCATCTTTTGCAAGTAGCTAATTTATTGATATTCTGATAATTTTTAAATTTATATAATTGATTATCTACATTCGTCAAGTAAAATAAATATTCGTTTTTTTAAGCTTTTGTACCCCTACTACGAAATTAAAAATCAATTAAACAACATTAGTTCTACTTTGACAGATTAAAACTGTAACTTGGAAAAAATCTTTTTAGAAAAAAATTATACATCATTTTTAAGAATTTTGTCAACGAATTAAACGAATTAAACGAATTAATTCCTACGGAATTATTTGTTTAGGATTTTACGATATTATCTGTCAAAGTAGAATTAGAAAAATTAATGTGTAAAAAAATATAGAATACAATAGGCAAATGCCATGGGTATTTTAATGTAAAAATTGTAAAATCTTAATCAACAAATCATTGTTCGAATGTATCTAATGTTGTTTAAATCTTATTGCTTTACCGAAAGAAATAAGCAGTTTGATGTGTTTTTTACTTCACTGAATTTTAAATAATTATATTATTGCTTATCAATTGTTTGAAAAAATATTATCAGTGATTTGTTGAATAAAAAATTATTGATATATTTGAAAAATTTTTAAATTTCCATCAGTAAATTTAAAACCGTATTCTTTTAATGCTATGAAATTGTCGAAAGTAACCCACCGAGACGAGGTACGGATACGAGTCGATTTTCGTTACGATGCCGAAACTGCTGCAAAAATCAGGAAAATTGAGGATGCACGATGGAGTAAAACCCTGAGAGCCTGGCATGTGCCTTATACGGTTGAGGTTTTCGAGAAGCTCAAAAAACTATTTCCTGAAGCTGAATATCCGGTTAACCAACCCCTACAGCAACAAACTGAAAAACCGAAAACTGCAGGTTGGATGCCTGATAACTACGAAAAGCCTGTGCTGGTAAAAAAGAATACAACCCTGAAAAATCCATCAATAACAAAAGCAGAAATCAGCATTGAAATATATCCACACGCAATTTTAATTAAATTGCCCAAAAACGAAGCCGACATTCAATTTCTACGTAACTTTAAATATTCACGTTGGATGAAGGAAATGTATTGTTGGAAAATTCCGAATTACAACCGCAATGCCGAACTTATTAAAAACTATTTTATTGGCAGAAATCCATCGATTGCTGAACATAAACCGGAACAAACTTTACTGCAAACACAAACAGTTAATTGGCAAAATCTACCTGTTTTTACCGGTAAGGATTTGTTAACTGTAAACGTGGCAGGACGTATTCTGCGAATATATTACAAATTCAATCGCGATATACAGCAGCAGATAAAACAATTCCCGATGTGCAAATGGAATTCACCCCAAAATTGCTGGGAAATACCCTATTCAGAAAGATTTATAACTGAGCTTAATTTGATTGCCCAAAATAACGGATTAAACTTTTTGTACCACGAGGTGGAAAAACCAAAAGTTAAACCGCGAAAATCGAAATATGATATACGAAACTACCGTGAATGTCCGGCAGAATATAAAAATAAACTTATTGAGTTACGATACAGCAAAAACACCTATGATGTTTATACCGACTTTTTCGAGGAATTTATCAACTATTACGAGGATTATAAGTTGGAAGACATAACCGAGGAAATGATAAATGATTTTCAACTGTATTTGATAACTGAGAGATGTGTAGCCACCGCTACTCAAAATCAGGCGATTAATGCTATTAAGTTTTATTATGAAAGAGTACTCGGTCAGGCACGTAAGGTGTATTATATCGAAAGACCTCGGGAGGAGACATTTTTACCTACAGTGCTTAGCACTGAAGAAGTAAACGCTATTCTGAAATCGATAGAAAACTTGAAACATAAAGCAATAATTATGACTATTTATTCTGGAGGTTTAAGAATTAGTGAAGCAATCAATCTTAAGTTAAAAGATATTGACAGTAAGCGTATGCAGATAAGAGTCGAACAAGGGAAAGGAAAAAAAGACCGTTACACATTATTAGCTAAAAAGACATTGGAAGTGTTACGAGAATATGTGAAAGAATACAAACCAAAAGAATGGTTGTTTGAGGGAGAAAAGGGAGGAAAATATGGAACACGCAGTATTCAAAATATTTTAAAAATTGCATTAAAAAAAGTTGGGATTGTTAAGAAAATTTCAGTACATTCGCTCCGTCATTCTTTTGCAACACATTTATTGGAAAACGGAACTGATTTGCGTTATATTCAAGCATTATTAGGACATAGCAGCAGCAAAACAACTGAGATTTATACGCATATTACAACAAAAGGATTCGACAGTTTAAAAAACCCGTTAGACAGTTTTGAGTTATGAAAAACTGATTACGAAATCAAATTAACATTTCCTGTATACGCCATAGCATTAACAAAGCATCTTTTTATATCTACTTAATATACAAATATATAGAAAATTTGAAACAATCAATAAATCGAAAATATACGCCATTGTATGGCGCATAGCGAGATGTTACCAAACATGCAAAAAAAAGAAAACTGACAAGGA
>CAYNGF010000032.1:0-31900 GCA_964396515.1 uncultured Paludibacter sp. | reverse complement strand
GATGATTTGTATTTGGTAAACGTTGCAGGCGATTTGTTTAATTTTTAAAATTTTCTCTGATATTTTTGACATCTTTATTCTTAAAGGGCTGTTAGGTGCAGGTACGCTGATAGGTTACCCAGTATTCAAATTTATACTAACCTAACAGAGTTTGAAAAACCTGTCAGCGTTGGATGAAGAACAAGTATATTATCAAAGCTGTCAGGTTCATAATCGATGACAGTTTGAATGTCTTCAGTAATTCTCTAAATTCTTAAGAAAGAAACCTTTATAATCTGACGACATTATGAAGTTCTTTATCTTTTCTTTTCTTAAATTCCCCCTTTATGGGATTCGGGGCATTTACCCTGCCCATCCTTCTCTATCCAAGTTTCGATAATTGATAGCCTCAGCTATATGATGCGATTGAATATTTTCTGAATCATCCAAGTCGGCAATGGTGCGTGAAACCTTGATAATTCGATCGTAAGCACGTGCTGAGAGATTGAGACGCAACATGGCATTTTTCAGCAACTCAGAACTTGGTTTGTCAATTTGCGCAAATTCTCGCATGTGTTTCGACGACATTTGCGCATTGCAATATACACCATCAATATCTCTAAAACGCAGTTCCTGAATCTGACGTGCTTTAATTACCCGTTCGCGTACTTTCTCGCTGGCTTCCGATTCTTTCAATTCTGATAATTTTTCGAATGGTACAGGAATAATTTCGATATGTATATCGATACGGTCGAGTAGGGGACCTGAAATTCGACTCAGATATTTTTGTACAACTCCAGGAGCACAAACACATTCACGATCGGGGTGATTGTAATAACCGCAAGGACAAGGATTCATAGAAGCTACCAACATAAAACTCGCAGGATATTCGATGGCAAACTTTGCACGCGAAATACAAATTTTTCTGTCTTCGAGCGGTTGACGCATTACTTCGAGTACAGTACGTTTAAATTCAGGAAGTTCATCGAGAAACAGTACTCCATTGTGTGCCAATGAAATTTCTCCCGGCTGTGGAAAAGTGCCACCGCCAACAAGGGCAACATCAGATATTGTATGATGTGGGCTTCGGAATGGTCGCTGGGAAATGAGTGATGTGTTGCTGTCTATATTACCGGCAACAGAATGTATTTTAGTGGTTTCTAGCGCCTCGTGCAAAGTCAACGGAGGTAAAATTGTTGGAATTCTCTTGGCCAGCATCGATTTTCCTGCGCCCGGAGGTCCAACCATTATGATGTTGTGTCCGCCTGCAGCAGCAACTTCGAGTGCTCGTTTTACATTTTCCTGCCCTTTTACATCGGAGAAGTCAATTTCCAAATGATTCAAATTAGTGAAGAATTCTTCACGGGTATTTACAATTGTTGGTTCAAGAGTTGAAGTTCCATTAAAATAATTGATAACATCCATTATATTTTCAACACCGTAAACTTCAAGTTTATTTACCACAGCTGCTTCCCGTGCATTTTGTTTCGGTAAAATGAACCCTTTGAATCCTTCTTCCCGGGCTTTTATGGCTATCGGTAAAACACCTTTTATTGGCTGTAAACTACCATCGAGCGATAATTCGCCCATTATTACAAATTTATCCAGATCGTTGTTTTTTATTTGCCCTGATGCAGCCAGAATTCCTACAGCCAGCGATAGATCATAAGCCGAACCTTCTTTTCGAATGTCGGCAGGTGCCATATTGATAACAACTTGCTGATGCGGAAATTTAAACTTGTTGATATTCAACGCCGATGTAATGCGTTGCTGGCTTTCGCGTACTGCATTATCAGGAAGTCCAACGATAGAGAACCTAATTCCCTGACTCACATTAACTTCAATGGTAATAATGGTCGCGTTAATTCCTTGAACAGCCGCTCCATAAGTTTTTATAAGCATAGAAAGATAAATTTAAAAAGTTGGTGTGTTATTATTTTTTGAGAAAAATTTTTTCAAGCGATGCTTTTAGCGTTCGTACTTGCTCGTGATATATTTTATTTTCTGCAAAATGGAAAATATAACCGATTTTTGCTTTAACGCGTTCATTGTTAAATATTTTGATATAAAATTTATTTTCTGTGTATTTTCCGCTTTGCTTAAACGGATTTCCCCAATACAGTTGATTTCCGTAATTCTGATAAAGTATCATTCTCAGATCTTCTAAATATATTTTTGAATCCTACCCTCCAAGTTTATTTTCAAATAAAATTTGAGCCACGAATCCGTTTGGTATAGATTGATTGCCGGTATTTCTTTCTCTTTCGAAACCGGTAAATATACCTGCAGATAATTTTAAGAAGTTATTGTTTATAAAGTTTGGGTTAGCATAGTTGCAAGATACGATTGCCTGTGTATTATCGCATACATATTGATCGGCTTGTGAAGGTCTGGTTTTAGCAAAATGAAAAAGGTAAGATTGAAAATCGAAATAAAAAATACTATTCAATGACCACTTTGCAGATATACCGGCATAAAACGTTTCTCTAACTGTTGCCGATTGTTTTCCTGTCCAGTCGAGCCATGTATTTAAATGTTTTTTTTCATTACCAAGTTTCCAGTATAAACCATTTAGTGTAGGTTTATAGTATAAAATTGAATCACTAAAAATAAAATCAGAATAATTCGAAATAGTTTTCGAGCGCGGAAATGCACCTGCATAAAATTGTGAGTTGTTTTTTTCAAAATGAAAAAATATAACCGGATAAACATCTTGAATTTGGGTAGAAGCACCTGAATGAATTAAAATATTTGCAGCACCCACAATTTTATAAAAATTATCGAAAGAAATATTCAATGATGGCAAAAAGTGCATTCCGCTCATGGTTTGCGCTACTGCATATTTTGAGCCTGAAAATTCTGTGTTGTCAAAAAAATATGTATAGTTAAGCCCAAAGTCCGCTTTTTGCGAAAAGCAAACCATGGGATAAAACAAAAAGATAAATAGTGTTTTATTTAGTTTGAGCATTAGAACAAAGATATTGGTCATACAAAAATACATTTTTATTTTTAACAAATATATATCTATGCCGATTTTAGCAATACACATTTTAAGTTCTCTTTTTGAAAACTGAATATGGTTTATAATTTTTTCTAAAAGTTAAACTCACCAAGTCATAAAAAAAGCCACAACTTAGTGAGTTGCGGCTTTTAGTTGAGTATTTAATATGTATTATTTCTCTGATAAGTAGCTTGCTATGCCATCCTGCGTTGGTTTCAGTGCTTTGTCGCCTTTTTTCCAGTTTGCCGGACAAACTTCGCCGTATTCTTCAGTGAACTGAAGTGCATCGATTAAACGAATAACTTCATCTACATTTCGTCCCAATGGCATATCGTTTACAACCTGATGACGTACAACACCGCTTTTGTCTATTAAAAACAATCCACGATATGCTTTTGCATCACCTACAAATTGTTCATTTCCTTCTTCGTCGTAAACTTCTTCACCGGCAAGCACATCATAAGCTTGCGAAATTTTTAAAGTCTGATCAACTACAAGCGGATATTTTACTCCCTGAATTCCACCCTGATTTTGTGGAGTTTGCAGCCATTTCCAATGTGAAAATTCTGAGTCGGTTGATGCGCCTACAATTACTGTATTTCGCGATTCGAACTCAGCTGCTTTATCCTGAAATGCAATTAACTCTGTTGGGCATACAAATGTGAAATCTGCCGGATAAAAGAAAAATACTACATATTTTTCTCCAACATATTGTTGCAATGAGAAATTTTCTACAATTTCTCCACCATTGATTACTGCTTTGGTATTGAATACCGGAGCTTGTTTTCCTACTAATACTGACATAATTTATATTTTATTGTTAATGATTTTTGATTTTAGCGCAAAGATATAATTATAAAATTGAAAACATTACAATTAAAATATAGAATTTGTTAATTTGTTAATAGGATGTTTCTATTATAAGTTTATTCCTTGTAGAGTAGTTTTAAATTTTATATATCAATACAGTAGAATACACAGCAATACCTTCTTCTCTGCCAACAAAACCCATTTTTTCGGAGGTTGTAGCTTTTATCGAAATTGTATCGAGGTCAACTCCCATAACCTCTGCAAGGCAAAGTTGCATTTTTGGTATATGTGGATTAATTTTCGGGGCTTCGGCACAAACCGTACAATCTGCATTGCCAAACTCATAGCCTTTCTCCCGAATAAGTTGCATAGTATCTTTAAGTAAAATTTTACTATCTACATTTTTATATTCTCCGGATGTGTCGGGGAAATGATAACCAATATCACGCAAATTAGCAGCACCAAGCAAAGCATCGCAAAGTGCGTGAATTAAAACATCAGCATCAGAATGACCGAGTAATCCTACTGAGTGTTCAATTTTAATTCCACCGAGCCATAATTCTCGATTTTCAGCAAAAGCATGAACATCGTATCCAAAACCTGTGCGTATGTTTACTGAAGTTTTCATAATAATGTTTAGCTATTTAAGTTTCAGTTTTGACTTTAGAATAATTCATAATAAAAAAGGTTGTTTACTCCATAATGAAAGCAAACAACCGTAAATTTTTCAACTCTAATTAAGGAGTTTATTTCATTAAATTTTTCAGGCCAAATAAATCAAATGAAAGCGAAACTCTTAAAGTTTGATCAAGCGGATTGGTTTGTGAAGTAGAAATTACATAACCTGCATCTAACTGGAAAATATTCAGTTTAAAACCGGCTCCTGCTGTAAAATACTTTCTGTTACCTTTGTATTGATGTTCGTAATAATATCCACCTCTAACAAAAAATTGATTATTGTATGCATATTCAGCTCCAACCGACCAGAAAATTTCCTGCAATTCTTCAGTCATGCCACCGGGTGCATCGTTAAACGAGCGAAAAATACCCGCGAGAGGCGACATATTGTTGAAATCAGTAGTTTTATCGGGTGTAGGTACAAGCAGCTTGTTTGCATCAGCGCTCACAGTTATTTTTTGATATTCATCAATTGGATAATCGTATGAAACTCCGAGACGAAGATTTGTTGGAATAAAATTGCTGGTAACAAATTCATCATACGACATTTTAGAACCGATATTGGATATATTTAAACCAATACCAAAATTGCTGTTGCCACTTGCTACAGCGATAGGAAGTTTGTAAAAGGCTGCAACATCGGCTGCAACTGCTACACCCGGATACATTTCTGTACCACCTGATAAATTCATGCCGTTATTGAGATCGGAGTATATTAACCGTAAGGCAGCTGCAGCTGAAAAGTTTTCAGATAGTTTTTGCGAATATGCAACATCAAACATAAGTTCGTTTGGATGAGCCGAACCTTGGGGCATTCCTAATTGATCCATAAGTGTAATATCACCTAAGGAAAAATATCTTAACGAAGAACTTACTGCAGAAAATTCACTAAAACGGTAATATCCCGCCAAATATGCAAGGTCAATATCAGAAACGAGTTTGCGCAACCATGGAGTATAAGATAGTGAGAATCCGGCTTCACTTTCCATAAAAACATATTTCGCAGGATTCCAGTATTGTGAGTTTACGTCCGGGGCTGTGGCTGCACCAACATCCCCCATACCACCGGCACGTGCATCGGGAGCAATGGTTAAGGCAGGTACTGCTGTAATTATTGTGTTGTTTTTATCCTGGGCATTTAATAATGTTAAGCCTGAAATTAAAAGGGTGACTACTAAAGAAATTTTTTTCATTTTTTGAAACTGGTTTATTTTAATTTTCAAAATTACTATTAATGCGTGGTTTTATTAAATGTTAAACGAAAATTTTAAAATTTATTATTCAATTACAAGCATTTTATTGATTTTTGAGAAAACCTGTGAACCATTTGCTTCAATAGTTACTCTGTAAAGATAGACGCCTGTTTGAACTTTTTTACCTTCGTATGTAGTCAGGTTCCATTCAATGTTATCAGCTGTTGATTGATTAATCCACCATATTTTACGACCGGAGATATCAAAAATTTCAACTGTAGTATTGAGTATAGTTTCAGGTCTGTCGTGATGAACCATAATTTTGGTATTCATACGGGCAGGATTCGGAAAATTTGAAATAGAGAAAATTGCTGGCTGAAGCCCCTTTACAACCTCAAAATCAACTGTTTTCGAAGATGAATTATTCAGCAAATCCCACACTCTGAAAGTAAGCGTATGTTTCCCATCTTCCATTTCAGGTAATTTAAATCGTACTGTACCGCTGGTATAATCGTTTACCCTGGATTCGAAATAATCATTTAATACATATGATTTTGCCGGATCTTCATCTACAATTAATAGTATATCATGTCCAATACCACTTCCAACCATATTTATACCGCTTACATCCTGTACATTGGCAACAAAAAGTGGTTGCTCGTTTACTTTATCACCAGAGGTAAAATTGGGGGAATTTAGATACATGTCTATTTCAGGTCCTTCATTTTCATAAATCACATTTTTACCGGAACCGCCAATAATAAAGTTTTCGAACTGTCCCTGTGCTTCGTCCCCATTAATAGTATCGTTTGCGTAGTAGTTAATTCTACCACCACCATAATTATATCGGATATCTTTCGGGAGCATAAACTGAAGTTTGAATTCTCCATTTTTTACAACTGTTTTACCTGAGAATAACTTGTTAGGTCTGTCATTGTATGTTAAAGTTCCATCGGAGTGATTATTCAATGTTGTGATTCTTACTATCTTATCAAAAACCACTGCATGTAAAATTCCATTGAACGATGCATTTTTAACACCGTTTTCGTCTGCAATGAATCCTTCAATGGTACCGATGCTCATTGCTCTAAGTGTATCGGTGCCAAATGTTGTACTTTGATTTATTTTACTTGTTACAATTTTAAAGTCATTCGGATAGTTCATTTGCACAGCGGGGTCCCCCATATAAACATACGAAAGTTTGTTAATTTCTGTTCCAACACTGTTCTTTGCTTTGGCAATCACTTCACCAATTCCTAAATGTTTGCCTTTTTGTTTTTTAAACAAGTATTCGCTCACAAATTTATTTATGGTATAGTTTTGTGAAGCATAAACCGGTCGTGCTGCAGATAATATACCTATACCACCTCCTACAGGATTAGTAAGTACATGTTCACCAGCAGATATTACATGTGAATCGAATTGCAGAAAATCACATGTTGCAGCAACCCACAATGGTAAGTTTTGGTTTGTCAGGTTTTTAATGTCGTTTGTTGTAAGAATTAATTCATTGGTCCAACCTGTATAACCGGCATGCCCGGTGTAATTTAGTAAAAATAAACCTGAGCGAAGTAGGTTTAAGAATTGTGTTCGTGCTACAGGATAGCTTTCTCCACTTGCCGAAATTTCCTGCTGATAAGCATCGAGATATATTTTATTAATCTGATAAGAAGGAATAGTACGCGAAAGCATTGAAGTAATACTGTCAGCTTGTTTCATGTGAAGTGCACCATCTCCATCATCGGCAAGATAACAAAGTTGGTTTTTCCAAATGCCTTTGCGTTCGTTTTTCATGTAATTAATCGTCTTATTTACTACATCTGTAGCTTCTTTAGTAGATATTACGGGAAAACGTCCAACACCAATATCCATTAAATGTGCTGGAACTTGTGACCCTTCGTTGTCATCGAGAAATGCAAAATAATCATCAGTAACATATGAGAGTGTTTGAACCAGAGAATTTTCAGCCTGGTATGTAACTACAAGATTATGTCCAACGTTTTGCAAAATATCTCTGTTGTCGAACGATCCACGCCCGAATAAAAGCAGATATTTTGGGTTATCTTCAGTGTTGTTCGATTCGTTAGCTCTCTCATATAACATTTTCATGAACCATCTGATAGCAGTGGCATCGGGGGCACCGGAAGAGAATTCATTATAAACCTGATCGGTTGATACCACAGCCACAGTCATGTTATCCAAGTCTCGGTGTGCCTGTGCAAGACTTTCAGCCTGGCTTACAAAATTGGGATGCGTAACGATAACAAAATCTACAGGCTGAATGGCATGTAAGTTTTGATTTTCTACTTTTTCAACAATTTCAGGTTTAGCGTAAGCAGCCGGTATGGTGGGGTCGATAGCAAGATAGTGTTTTACATCATTCCCGTAATCTGTAAAAGTTATTTTTCCATCAACTTTTTGAGTTGCTATACTGTAAATTTCTTGTTGATTAGTTATGTCCCAAATTTGTACATTATCGCCGGCACCGGATAATTTATACTCTATGTTTGAGTTATACCCAAGATAATCAATGTTTTGGAACTGCATAACACTTCCACTCATTTTTAGTTGACGACGTGTGTTAACTTCCAAATAGTTTAGATACCCCTCAGATGTTGCAGTACTTTTATTGTATGTCAAATTAAAAATCAACATGTCTTTGGTTGGCGTAAAAGAATAGAGGCCGTTAGCAGCTTTAGCTTTTTCATAATGGTCGCCATCGGTTTTTTTAGCCACAGTAAGTGTTTTGGTTTGCGTACCATCAAGGCTTAAACTGAAACTTGAAGCTACTATAGAAGAAGCAGCAACATCAAGTCTTGCTTTTGTAGTATTTGTCAGAAGTGTGTTTGGAGAATTAAAAGTTATATTCAGTGTATTTGATTCGGTAAACGGTTCGCCGTAAAATTCTTTTCCTGATTCAGCAAGACTTCGGAGCTCCTTTTCGTAAACCTGAAAATCCGTAAATTCTTCAACAGGATATGTACTCAAACTAGTATTTATGCTGAGTGTTTTAGTTTCGATTTTTTTTCCGGTACCGGCATCGGAAGTTACATAATAGTAACCGTATTTTGAATAATGATTGATTACATGAGTAAACATACTGCGTGAAGTATCCCATGTCCATTTATTTATTCCCTGTGCATAAAACAATATATAATCACCTGCATTGAAAACTCCGTCAGAGCCTTTGTTCATGTAAATGGCTAATTCAGGTAAATCATCAATTTTGTCAGCTAAAAAACTTTGATTTAAAAGGGCACCACCATAACCGAAAATCCGAACGTTTGCGGGATTTATTCCCATTGCATTCAGGTCATCGTAGGTTAAGCGATATACACCTGAGTTCACAATACGGATTTTTGTAAATTTTCCTTGTGATAATACTGAATTAGGAGCAAAAGTATGCCGCGTTGCTGAAATCGCTTTTTGCTTATCTTTTATTTTTTCTATTTTCAGATCGAATGATACAAGTCTTTCTATTCTTTCTTCACGTCTAATATAAGGTAAAACACTAATATTCAGATATTTGTTTTTGCCTGCATTTAGAATTTCACTTTTTAATAAAACTGCTGTGGGAAGCGTAACGTTTTCAAGTAATTCAAGTTCCGATATGTTTGTAACCGTTTCAAACTTGGTGTTTGAGATTTGATTTTGGTATGTATAACCTGTTTCAGCATCGATTCTTTTCACAAAATAGGGTAGCATACTTTCATCAGGATATTTAGCATCATTAAATGACAGTACCCTTCGCGATTGTTGTGTGGTATTCCAAACATTGATTCCAAATCCTTGAATTTTTGTGTTTGCTTCAAATATGGTCTGACCGTTTAATGCTAAACTAATGCAAAATAAAAACGGTATAATAAGCTTTTTAATGGTCATATTAATTGTAATGTTCAAATCTAATAACTAACGAATTATTTGAAGTATTATTATAATCAGATTTTCAGAATAGATTTTTATTTAATTTTGAAGTCAAACATTTTTTTGTCTGCAATAAAACCTTCAAGCCTGTCCCCGGGCTGAACTTTACCTACTCCTGCTGGTGTTCCTGTGAAAATAATATCACCAATTTTTAAAGTAAAATAACGACTAATGTATGCAATAAGTTCATTTATCGGGAAAATCATATCAGCCGTGTGTCCGTTTTGTACAGTTTTTCCATTCAGATTAAGACTAAAACGGATATCCTGTACATCGCCAACCTCCTCAACTGGTATAAAATTCCCAATAACTGCAGAATTGTCAAATGCCTTACAAATTTCCCACGGTTTACCTTCTGATTTGAGTTTTCGTTGAATGTCACGAGCTGTAAAGTCCACACCAAGTCCTATCTCAGAATAATATCTGTGGGAAAATTTGGGATGGATATTTTTTCCAAGCCGATTGATTTTTATTATGATTTCTGTTTCGTAATGTAACTCGTCAGTAAAATCTGGAATATAAAAAGGTTTGTTATTTTTAAGAAGTGCTGTGTCAGGTTTCATAAAAACTACCGGCTCAGTAGGGTGTGCACTGTTGAGCTCTTTATTGTGTTCTGTATAATTTTGTCCGATGGCAAATATTTTCATTTTATTTTTTTGTTTATTATTAGCATTTTTCGCATTCTTTTATCACATTTAATCTGTTAAACATAACAGCTAAATGCGCATATATGGAAGTGTTTTGTACAATTATATTTTCGGGTACGCGAATTCGGAAGGGGGTAAAATTCCATATTGCTCTTATGCCACCTTCTATCATTATATTTGCTACTTTCTGAGCTTGCTCTACAGGTACTGTGAGGATGCCAATATTTACTCCGGTTTGTTTTTGCAATTCAACAAATCGTTCAATATGATGTATAGGAACTCGGTTGATACTTGTACCGGCTAATTCGTATTTTACATCAAAACCTGCAACTATCTCAAGTCCAAATTGTTCCAGTCCATTGTCGTGCATTAATGCTCCACCTAAATTTCCAACACCGAATAAAAATGCACTGTGTTTATTGGTAAATCCCAAAAATTTATCCAATACATTTACAAGTTCATTTATGTCATAACCAACCCTTGTTTTACCGGAAATTTGAACATAAGATAAGTCCTTGGCTACAATTGCTGCATCTACAGCTATGTTTTTTGCTATTTGTGTTGACGAAAGAAAGGTTTCACCTTCTTTTTGTGCAAGTTTTGCAAATGCCAGATACCACGGAAGCCGCCTTAATGCAGGTTCGGGAACATTGAATTCATAAGTAGTTGTTTGTTCTGTCGATTTCATGGTTTTAACATACAAATTTAGCTCACAAAAGTAATGAAAATTTTTGTATCTTATTAATTTATCAGTAAATTAGGTTCAATCTCCTTTTTATGAATTTATCCCTGATTATCAAACAAAATTTGATTAACTTTGCATGATTTTTTAAGAAAATTTTTTTCTTGTGATTTGTGAATTTAAATAGTTGAATATTAATATATTATGGAGTATAATTTCAGAGAAATTGAACAAAAATGGCAAAAGTTTTGGAAAGAAAATAAGATTTACAAAACTGAAATTAATCACGAAAAACCAAAGTATTATGTGTTAGATATGTTTCCCTATCCTTCTGGAGCAGGTTTACATGTTGGTCATCCACTTGGTTACATAGCCTCAGATATTTACAGTCGTTATAAACGTTTAAAAGGTTTTAATGTACTCCATCCAATGGGATATGATGCTTATGGTTTGCCCGCAGAGCAATATGCAATTCAAACCGGGCAGCATCCTGCCATTACTACGAAGAAAAATATTGACAGATATAGAGAACAATTGGATAAAATAGGTTTTTGTTATGACTGGGACAGAGAAATAAGAACCTGTGAACCAGATTACTATAAGTGGACACAATGGGCTTTTATTCAAATGTTTAATCATTATTACGATAATAAATTACAGAAAGCAATACCAATTGTTCAATTAGTAAAGGCTTTCGAAACCAATGGCACGCAAGGGATAGATGCGAGTTGTTCTGAGGAATTGATATTTACAGCAGCTGAATGGAATGCCAAAACTGAGAAGGAGCAGCAAGAAGTATTGTTGAATTACCGCATTGCATATCTTGCCGATTTAAAAGTAAACTGGTGTCCTGCTTTGGGTACTGTATTAGCCAACGATGAAGTGAGTGAAGGGGTATCAGTACGAGGAGGACATCCTGTAGAACAACGTGTTATGCGTCAGTGGAGTTTGCGTGTCTCTGCTTATGCTCAGCGATTGTTGGAGGGCTTAGAAAAATTGGATTGGTCTGATTCTTTAAAAGAAACGCAGAAAAACTGGATTGGACGTTCCGAAGGTGCCGAAATGAATTTCAAAGTAAAAGGTTCGGATATTGAGTTTACCATTTTTACAACCCGAGCTGACACTGTATTTGGTGTTACTTTTATGGTTTTGGCTCCTGAAAGTGAATTAGTCGAAAAATTGACCACTACAGAGCAAGAAACTGAGGTGAAAGCATATCTTGCACTCACAAAAAAACGTACTGAACGCGAACGATTGGCTGACAGAAGAGTTACTGGTGTTTTTTCAGGCTCGTATGCTATAAATCCGCTCACAAATGAGGCAATTCCTGTTTGGATAAGCGATTATGTACTTGCCGGATATGGTACCGGTGCAATAATGGCAGTTCCTGCGCACGATAGCCGAGACTATGCATTTGCAAAACATTTTGGTTTGCCAATTGTACCGCTTATTGACGGCTGCGATGTTAGCGAGGAAAGTTTCGATGCGAAAGAAGGAATTGTAGTTAATTCACCCAAAGAAGGCAAAGAAATTAAAGGAGGACTGGTTCTGAACGGTTTAACTGTAAAAGAGGCAATTGAAAAAACCAAAAAATATATAACTGAAAAGGGCATTGGGCGCGTTAAAGTAAATTATCGTCTTCGTGATGCAATTTTTAGCCGTCAACGCTATTGGGGAGAGCCTTTCCCTGTGTATTACAAACAAGGTTTACCCTACATGATCCCAACCGAAAAACTCCCTTTGTTGTTGCCCGAAATAGATAAATATTTGCCTACCGAAACGGGTGAACCTCCGCTTGGCAGAGCTCTCAATTGGGGGTGGGACGAGGTTGAACAAAAAGTAACCGCATCTTCGAAAATTGACAATGAAAGGGTTTTCCCCCTCGAATTAAACACCATGCCAGGTTTTGCCGGTTCATCAGCATATTATTTGCGATACATGGATCCTAAAAACGACAGTGCATTGGTAAGGCCCGAAGTGAATCAATATTGGAAAAATGTGGACTTATATATTGGAGGAACTGAACATGCCACCGGACATTTGATTTACAGTCGATTCTGGAATCAATTTCTTTTTGACCTGGGTGTTGTATGTGAGGAAGAGCCTTTCAAAAAACTGATTAATCAGGGAATGATTCAGGGACGAAGCAATTTTGTGTATCGTATAAAAGATACCAATACTTTTGTTTCGTTAAATTTAAAAGATCAATATGAAACAACACCTATCCATGTTGATGTAAATATTGTATCGAACGATATACTTGATATTGAAAAATTTAAAGCATGGAGACCTGAGTTTGAGGATGCCGAGTTTATTTTGGAAGATGGAAAATATCATTGTGGCTGGGCGGTAGAAAAAATGTCAAAATCAATGTATAATGTAGTGAATCCCGATGACATAGTCGAAAAGTATGGAGCGGACACTTTACGTTTATACGAAATGTTTCTCGGTCCACTTGAACAATCCAAACCTTGGGACACTAATGGAATTGATGGAGTGCATCGGTTTCTGAAAAAATTATGGGCATTATTTTATAAAGATGGTCAATTGATTTTGAACGATAATGAGCCAAATGCCGTAGAATTAAAATCGTTACATAAAACCATTAAAAAAATCACTTACGATATTGAAAACTTTTCATTTAATACATCTGTAGCTGCATTTATGATTTGTGTAAATGAACTTACAGCGCTTAAATGTTCTAAAAAAGAAATTCTTGAACCCTTAGTAATTTTATTGGCTCCTTTTGCACCCCATATTGCAGAAGAACTTTTTCATATATTAGGAAATAAAGCAACAGTGAACGATGCAGTTTTCCCATTGTGCAACGAAGAATATTTGGTAGAAAATACAATAAAATATCCTGTTTCATTTAATGGGAAAGTTCGTTTTATGCTTGATATGCCTGCTACAATGACGAAAGAAGATGTTGAGAAAGAAGTGTTTGCGAATGAACAAACGTTAAAATATCTGGCAGGGAATACTCCAAAAAAAGTAATTGTTGTGCCCGGAAAAATTGTAAATATTGTTTTATAAATTTTTCGTAAACTCCACTCGGAAATTTTTTTTATCAGAATTTTCTAATAGGTTACTGATTTAGTTAAGTTAAATTTTTGATTATGGAACAAAAAAAGAATATTCACATATCACCATCTGAGGTAGGAGGACAAATAAAAAAAATGACAAATCGTACTTGGATCAATCTGCGTGAATATATTTTTATTGCATTTGGTCTTTTTCTATATGCGGCAGCTTGGAAAGCATTTTTACTGCCGCATCAAATAACAGGTGGTGGAGTAACAGGTATTGGAGCGTTGATTTATTATGCTTCAAACATACCTATTTCTGTAACCTACTTTTCCATAAATGCTGTACTTTTAATAATTTCGATAAAAAGCATAGGTCTGAAATTTAGTTTGCGTACCATTTATGGAGTGGCAGTAATGACTGTTTTTTTTTCTGTACTTCCGCAAGCCGAACGCGGTACGTTTGTGGGTCCTAATGAGGATTTCATGGCTTGTGTGATTGGAGGATTGCTTGCCGGCGCAGGAATTGGTATCGTTTTTCTATCGAACGGAAGTTCAGGAGGTACGGATATTATCGCCAAAGTTGTAAATAAGTACAGAAATATTACACTCGGACGAATTCTCCTGTATTGCGATGTGTTGATAATTTCATCATCTTATTTTCTGGAAATAGGTACTATAGAGCGTATTGTGTATGGATTAACACAACTCACTATATCTACAGTTGCTGTTGATATGGTGATCAATGGTGTGCGGCAGTCAGTACAATTCTTTATTTTTTCCAAAAATTATGAGCAAATTGCAACCCGAATAAATACAGAAGTACTCCGGGGTGTAACCATACTCGATGGCATGGGCTGGTATTCCAAAGAGCCGGTAAAAGTCATAACAGTAATTGCCCGCAAAAACGAATCCATTAAAATTTTCAGAATTGTAAAAGAAGAAGATCCCAATGCATTTATTTCGCAATCATCGGCTATAGGTGTGTACGGACAAGGATTTGATGTGATAAAAGCTAAATAAAAACCTGTTTATGGGTGATAATTTAAAAGAAAAAACCATTGGCGCTTTCAAATGGAGTGCCGTTGATCGGTTTGGACAACAGATCGTCCAATTTATCATTGGTGTAATATTAGCTCGTTTACTTTCGCGTGCCGATTTTGGATTAATTGGTATGGTAATGATTTTTTCTGCATTATCTTTTGTTTTAGTAGAGAGTGGATTTGGACAAGCGCTTGTAAGAAAACAGGATGCTGATGAAAGAGATTTTAATACAATATTTTATACAAATATCTTTATTGCTTTATTGCTTTATATAATTCTGTTTTTTACTACTCCTTTAATAGCAACCTTTTTTCATCAACCACAGCTCGTTTCAATCGGTCGGGTTATGTTTATTGCAATAATTTGCAATGCTATGTATTTAGTGCCTTACGTTAAGTTAGGAAGAAAAATGGATTTTAAAACAATAGCAAAAGTAAATATTTTATCGACAACTTTAAGTGGTTTATTTGGTGTAATCATGGCATTAACTCATTTTGGAGTGTGGTCATTAGTGGTACAGCAAGTTTTATATCAATTTTTTAGAATGGTATTTTTTTATTTATTTGTTAAATGGAAACCTCAGTTAATCTATTCATTTACTGTAATCCGAAATTTCTGGAATTTTAGTATAAACTTATTGGGAACGTATGTGTTGAACGTATTATTTAATAATCTGTATGTGTTATTAATTGGTAGATTTTATAATTTAAATCAGGTTGGGAGTTATACACAAGCAAACAAATTAAGCGAAACGTTTAACTTTACTTTTCAGTCAATTCTCGTTGGTAGTACCTATTCAATGTTTTCTCAAATACAGACGGAGGATGAACGATTTAGAAGAATATTTAGAGAATTAGCTAAAAAAGTATCTGTTATTACTTTTCCGGTTTTCTTTTTTCTTATTGCTGCTGCCAAACCTTTTATTGTAATTCTTCTGTCAGAAAAGTGGATCGAAGCAGTGCCCTATTTCCAACTTTTATGTTTAGCTGCATCGTTTACTCCTCTTTATGCTCTCACAATTAGTGCGCTTAATTCTCGGGGTCAGTCGAAAACAACGTTTAAAATTGAAATAATTAAAAAATTTCTGATATTAATTTCAGTGTTTTCTATGTTTAAATTTGGTATTAATGCCATGTTGTGGGGTTATGCTATGTCTTCGGCAATAGCATTATCTGTGGCGATTTTTTATTTAAAACAAAACTTAAATCATTATATAAAACACCAGTTTCTCGATTTTGCCGGTACAATTATCTTTGGATTGATTATTGCATTGGCTTCATTTAGTCTGACTTTTTTTATTCACCATCTGATATTTTTGTTTATTCTTCAAATAACTGCAGCTGTAATAATTTACTACTTTGGAGTGAAATTCTTTTATAAGGAATTGTATAACTTGGGATTAAATTTCTTGATGAAATTCTCAGATAAGATTAAAAAATCAAAGATATGAATATTCTTTTTCTTGCTTCATGGTATCCGACTGAAACGAATCCCAATTTCGGTGTTTTTATAAAAGAACACGCTCATTCCATCCATGCAACTAATAATAAAATAGTAGTTTTAGCTCTTGTAATACATCGAAGCAATGATATACTTAAAATTATACATTCTGATTTTTATGATGACTGTGGAGTGAGAACTGTTATGATTGAGATTTTTAGTCGATTTCGTGATTTAATTTACCATTTTTTACCTCTTCAATATTTCTATTTAATCAAGGTATTTAAAAAACATATTCAGTCTGATTTTAAACCTGATATTTTTCATTCAAATGTAATTTTTCCTGCAGGAATTCTTGGCAATTGGCTTTCACAGAAATATAAAAAACCACATATTATTACAGAGCATTGGACTCGCGTCAGGCAATTTGCTAATATGCCGGTTTTATCTTTTTGGGGTAAAAAAGCCTATAATAAAGCTGTAAGAATTTTGCCAGTATCCGAATTTTTAAAAACAGAAATTTGTAAGTCATTTTCAATTTTAGATCATAATAAATTCACTATTATTGGAAATGTAATAGACTCAAAATTATTCTATTATAAAAAAAAGGATAGTAATCCCAATGAATTAAGACTTTGTTCAATTGCTACTTGGTCATACCTTAAACACCCAGCAAAACAACCAGAATTGCTTATTAAAGCGATAGCTAAAGTACAGGATAGTTATCCTACAAAGATTAAGCTCACAATGATTGGGGGCGGAAATAAAGTTCCCGAACTAATTAAACTATGCGAAACACTGAAAGTAGATGCTGAATTTACAGGTTATTTGCCAAAAAACGAAATTGTGAAGAAATTGCATGAATCTGATTTTTTTGTTCATCCTACCAATATAGAAACTTTCGGAGTAGTAGTTGCTGAAGCCATACTGACAGGAACACCCGTTGTATGTTCCGATGTGAGTGCATTACGCGAACTTGTAAATAATTCGAATGGACTACTCTGTGAAAATACAGTTGAAGGTTGGAGCAACGCTTTATTAAAAATTAATGTAGCTGACTTTAACAACGAAAAATTTGCTACTGAAATGGAAAACAAATTTAATATTGAGGCTATAGGTAAAAAAATAAGTTCAGTTTACCAAAGTATTTAAAAAAAATGTATGAATATTCTTTATTTCTTCAAGGATTACGATAATTTTATGTCAAAGTGGCAATATATTCATATTTTTGATGAACTTGAACACTATGGGCATCGTGTAACTGTATATAATCCTTTGTCTTATAAAAATCCGGAAGAAGCGAATGAAAAATTAATACCATTTATTTTAAATTCTAAAAGTAAGTTTGATTTATTTTTAAACTGCGAAAGTGATGGGTTTTTGTTTTCAACAACTGTTGAAGAAGTAAAAAAAATAGGCTTACCTACAGTTCTGATATGTTTTGATAATCTTCATGCACCACATCTACATAAAAAAATTGCTTCAGTGTTTGATATTGTTTGGCTAACTTCCTTTGAAACGAAATGGATGTTTGAAAAGTGGGGATGTAAAAATATTGTTGTACAGACTTACGCTGCCAATCCATTTAAATTTAGTCCAAATTGGGGAAGCTCAAAATCTGTTGTTAGTTTTATTGGTTCACCGTATGGAAGCAGAATACCTGTTTTAAACTTCTTAACTCAATCAAAAATCCCATGCAATGTTTTTTCAAATGCTTTAAGTGAATCAAATCAGAAAAGAAATAATATCCCTAACATAAAAATTTCGCTTGTCGAAGAAATTTTTAGAGCTTTAAGTTTTGATATTGGCAGGAAGGTTTTATTAGCAGCATTATTAAATAGAACAATAATGAAAAATAAAACGAAGTTGGATGTAAATGATTTCTTGCATATTTACCCATCTGTTTCGTTTTCGGAAATGCAAAATGTTTATTCAGATAGTGCTTTGTCGCTAAATATAAACGATTTAAGATATACTTACCTGCTTAAAAACCCTTTATATAAAATACATTTACGAACATTTGAAATTCCTATGTGTGGTGGTCTGCAAATATCACATTATACAAAAGAATTGACTGAGTATTTTGAAGACGAAAGAGAAATTGTTCTTTACAATTCAAATGAAGAATTAATCTCAAAATCAAAATTCTATCTTGATCCAAAGAATGAAACACTTGTAAAAAGGATGAAACAGGCTGCCAGAAAAAGAGCTGAATCTGATCATACCTGGATGAAAAGATTCAACAATATTTTTGATAAATTGAAATAGAAAATGAACTTAACACAAATTTACAGAAAACTTATCCCCGAAAAAATCAGAAAATATGCATACCAAGCGTTTGTAAAACAAATACTTGATTTCTCAGATTTTATCAAATATAAAAGTTATTACTTCCTTAATTCAGTTTTACCCTTAAAATCAGAAAAACATCAGTGTTATGTTTTTATGGGAAAACATAAGCCGGTGGTTTATCCTTATCCTTACTATTTTAAGTATATGAAGATGGATATATCTTGCTTCTGGGATTCTGATTCTCTTTTACCTTATGTTAATCATAATGGAAGAAAATTATTTTTCAGGAAAATGAATGAAAATCATTTACTTGAATCATATAAATTATTACTTATGGAACAAAATCAAATGTCTGCTCACTGTTATATAGAAAATTATGCCGAACTTAAAGGCAAAACTATTGTTGATGTTGGAGCTGCTGAAGGTATTTTTTCATTAAACGCAATTGAGTATGCTGAGCATATATATCTGTTTGAATGTGAAAAAAGTTGGATTCAACCCCTAAAAGAAACTTTTAAAATGTTTAAAGATAAAGTTACAATTGTTGAAAAATATGTGAGCGATGTTACTGAAGGAGATTTCATAACGCTTGACGATTTTTTTTGTGAAGGAATTCCCGAGAATTTATTTATTAAAATGGATATTGAAGGCTTTGAAAGGAAAGCATTAAAAGGCTGTAAGAATATAATTGCTATTTCAAATAATGTCAGTGGAGCTATTTGTACATACCACAAATATGATGATGAAAGAGTTATTACTGCATATTTTGATAACTTAAACTGTAAAACATCGAAAACCAAAGGTTATGTTTATAATGAGAGAGAGTTAAGAAATGGTGTTATAAGATTTCAAAAAAATAAATTAAAAACAGAGTAACTTATTCTTTGTAACTTACCCTTCCTAATAATTTGGTAAATTTTTCAATGTCGGTATTGAAAATACTAAATAAAATGCCAATTAAAGATCTCAATTTCCAAACCGGTTCATTAAAACCAAACCTAAATATAGAAATAAAATAATCCTTCCTTGCACTTTTAAATTCTTTTCTGATAAGTTTGTAACGACCTGATCGTGAGTAACATATTACAAGCTTTTTACGGTAAAACTTGTGCAATTTTTTTTCTTTGAATTGTATTGAATCAAAGTAGCTCTTATTTTGTTGATAGTAACTCTGTGCAAGTTGATAAAATCCTTCTGTTATTTCAACCGTATATGTTTTTGTAGCTTGTGTGGGATAGTATCTCCATTTTCCTAGTGGTTCGTCAACAAAGGAAAATTTCCCTAAAAGGGCTATTTGTTGCCATGTTGGTAAATCAACAAGCGGTAAGTTAAAATTTTGAATAAATCCTCCAATGGATTCTAATGTACTCCGACGAAGAATTACAGTTAATGCAGGTATAAAATTAATGTAAAGAAAGTCTTCACAAGCTGATTTTACAGGAGTGTTTGTGATAATTTTCTCATCTCTGTTAATCAATAAATCCATGTTATAATCAACAGATAAATCAACCGATGAACTAAAAGCTCTACCCCATGAAAGAACAACATCTTCATTTTCTTCTAAAAGTGGAATTTGTTTTTCAAGCTTTTCTGGTAACCAAACGTCATCTCCTTCTAATACAGCAATGTATTTTCCTGACGATTGCAAGAGTGCGAAATTATATGTTTCGGCTAATCTGAATATACCAATATTTTTTTGTGTAAAAACCTTGATTCTCGATTCTCCCTTTGCAAACTCTTCGGCAATTCTGAATGTATTGTCGGTGCTACCATCATCCACAATTATCATTTCCCAATTTTGGTAAGTTTGATTTAATACAGAGTTTATACAATCAGATATAAATCTCTCATGATTATAAGTAGGTGTAATGATAGAAACTAAAGGCCGATTCATAATTAAAGTGGTTTTGCAACTGTAGCTATCTGTTTATATCGTGCATCTTTCAATATTCCAAAAGTCAAATTTATGAAAAGTTTCTCTTTCCAACTTTTTGAAGGATTAATACCTTCATTCATCAGAATTTTATAGCCTTGTTCTTGATACATTCTTATAATGCTTTTTGGAGTGAAAAATCTAATATGAGTATCATCTAATATACCACCTTCAGGTTTATATCTGAACTCTCCATTCCATAATATTTCTGTTATTAAATTTGATATATATCGAAAATTTGGAATTGAACTGACAACAACGCCATTTTCACTTAACAATGATTTGGTTTTTTTTAATGTGTCCCAAGGTGAATACATGTGTTCGAGTACATCATTAAATATTACACAATCAAAATAATGCTTTGGTAATTTTTCATACTGACTTTCAAAATCACCGATTAAAACTTTATTACATACTTCTTTTGCTCTCGCTCCTGCAATTTCGTTTATTTCGATACCCCAAATTTCTCTTTCGTTATTTTTTAAAGTCGAACAAAAAGCGCCGTCGTTACAGCCTACTTCAAGTATTCTTTTTGCTTCTTCCGGAATATATTTCTTCATTTCAGGTCGAGTTCTGAAGTTATAACCTGATTTGTTTATATCGTCAATTGAGAGATTCATTTTAATGAGATTATTAATTTATGAAATAATCATTTCGTCCAACAAACCAGCCATTTTTTTACACTGATTTCTTCGTGAGTACTGCTGATAATTCTGTGATTTGGAATTTAGTTTGCCGGTTTTATAGTCATTAAATAACTGATTTACCAGATCTTTAGTTCCTTCCAAATCATCAAATCCGGCAATAACTCCTGCATTTGTTTCGTTCAACAAGGTTGCTACATCACTTTTTTCAGGCCCTATAACCAAGATTGGTCTTTCAGAAGCCATATATTCATAAAACTTTCCCGTCAGAATTCCGTTCGCGTTTGGCGTATTATTTACTAAAAGCAATAAAATGGTAGATGTCTGTTGATAGGCTATTGCCTCAGCATGTGACATATATCCAACCTTATCAACATAATTTGATAATCCGAAATTTTCCAAATCTTTAAAAACAACAGATTCTACATTACCAACAAAACGAATTTTCAGCTGTGATGCAAGTTCAGTATTTTCTGTAACTAATTCCGACAATGCCTTCCAAAGTGTTCTCGGATTTCGTGCTGCATTTAAACTTCCGATATGTACCAAAGAAAATTTCGGATCGACAGGTTTATCTGTTTTAATAATATCTTCCTCATCATATCCGTTATGGATAAGATCAACTTTTCTGCCGGCAAGTTCTGATAATTCTCTGCACCAGGTTGGTGTTACACTTACAACTTTGGTAGCATTTCGAAGTACACTTTTCTCAGCCAGGTGATGAATTTTATCAGCAATCCACGAAAGGTTAAGTTCTTTATAAAAGTCAATATTAGTCCATGGATCACGAAAATCGGCCAACCACGGTATATTCGTTGCTTGATGCAATTTTCGTCCAATAATATGCATTGAATGCGGCGGACCGGTCGTAATTATTGCATCAACATGATTTTCTTTCAGATATTTTTTTAACAATTTTACTGATGGCTTAATCCAGAAACATTTAGGATCGGGAATTAAAAAATTTCCTCTAAATGCTAACGCTATTTTATGAATTTTACCTTGTTTTTTATTTCCTTCGGCAAAAGATACATTCACTTTTTGTCCTTTTTTCCCAATTAAAAACTTGTAGATTTCATAAGGTTCCCATATATGACTTTTAATAATTTCAAGATTTTGTGAAACATCTTGCAGCAAACTTTTATCTTCAACAGCGAAATCCGGATTTTCGGGGGTATAAATTACAGGTTGCCAACCAAACTGTGGAAGATATTTAGCAAATTTTAGCCATCGTTGAACTCCTGCTCCTCCTGATGGTGGCCAATAATAAGTGATTATTAAAACTTTTTTCATCGTGAAAGATTAATTTTGTTCTATTACATAATAACCTGCTGTTGTATAAAAATTTCTTATAAATGGTATATTCATCCAGAAAGGAAGTTCGCGAGGTTTTAAACCAAATTTAATTTCGTAATTTGGATTAATCAAAAAAAGTTTTTTCAAAACAATGTTATATCCATTTTTATGACAAAGCTTTTCAAACCGTTCAAGGCTTATACCGGTTTCCTTAATTTCAAGCAATCCTGCAATTTTTCCGTCATTCTCGCCTAACGCTTTAAGTAAAAATTTGTATAAAAATTTTGGAAGTATATGGTAGTAAGGCAACACGGAAGGAATTTTATTCTCACAAATTTGTTGATGTCCGCCAAATGGATTTTGCCAGGGTGGAAACGCAAAAAAGGCTATTCCACCGGGAGCCATAAGTGTTTTCATCAATCCAAGAAATTTATTCTGATCATGAATATGTTCAATAACATCGCGGAGAATTATCAAATCAAATTTTGCCTGAAATTCTTTGATGTTGTAAATATCTTCGCTGATTAGCGTTATATTCTTTGTGTACGGATGATTTGCAAAATAAGCTCTTCCTTTTTCAATTTTATGTGTGCTAAAGTCAACGCCGGTACAAATACATCCCATATCCAGAAAAGGTTTCAGATTACCAGCCTCGCCACAGCCAATTTCAAGTACCTGTAAGCCTTCAACTATTGAAAACACGCTTCCGATAAACGGAAGAACATATTTCTGCGTACTTACAATCTGTTCATTCAGATATTGTTGTGGATCGGTATGTCGTTGCTGCATAGTGAGATTGCTGCAGTAGATTCGTTTACTGATAGTTCTGTGTTTCAGGTTTCAGGTTCAATAATTATCTCCGCTAAACTAGTTTAGCTCTGAAACATGAAACTTTGTAACTTTTGTAACTTTTATATTATCTAAGCCTTTCAATTGCTTTTCTGATTCTTTTTATTGTTTCGTCTTTACCGATAATGGATATTATATCGAACATGTGCGGGCCTTTTAATTCACCAACAATGGACAACCTGAACGCATTCATAACAGCACCCAAATTATAAGCTTTTTCGTTAATCCAGGCTTTTACAGTTTCTTCGGTTTTTTCTGCCGTAAAATCATCTATGCCCGATAAAATTATACTTAGTTCTTCCATTAATTCAGGTGTTTCAGCTTTCCATCGTTTTTGTACTGTTTTTTCATCGTAACTTTCGGGTGCAAGAAAGAAGAACGAAGACTGACTCCAAAGTTCAGTTACAAAGTTTACCCGTTCACGAACAAGTGATACAATTTTTTGAACTTTATCAGAATCCTCAATAATGTCTTTTTCGATTAATATATGTTGAAAAAGATCCGCAATTTCTTCAATTGGTTTGTTTTGGATATATTTATGATTGAACCATTTCCCTTTTTCATAATCGAACTTTGCTCCGCTTTTACTTACACGATCAAGCGAAAACAAATTGATAAGTTCCTGCATCGAGAAAATTTCCTGATCGGTGCCTGGGTTCCAACCGAGCAAAGCCAAAAAGTTTACCACAGCTTCCGGAAAATATCCTGCTTCACGATATCCTGATGAGGTCTCACCTGTTTTAGGGTCTTTCCATTCGAGTGGAAATACAGGAAATCCAAGCCGATCGCCATCGCGTTTGCTGAGTTTCCCATTTCCGTCAGGTTTAAGTAGTAATGGTAAGTGAGCAAATTGTGGCATTTTTTCTGTCCAACCCAGATATTCATAAAGTAAAACATGGAGTGGGGCAGAAGGCAACCATTCTTCACCGCGAATTACGTGCGATATTTCCATTAAATAATCGTCAACTACATTAGCCATGTGATAAGTAGGCAGTTCGTCTGACGATTTAAAAAGTACTTTGTCGTCTATTACAGAAGAGTTGATAATCACTTCACCACGAATCAAATCCTGTACTTTGATAGCTCGATTGGGCTCAATTTTGATACGTACGACATATTGTTCCCCATTCGTAATTCGACTTTTTACTTCATCGGCTGAAAGAGTAAGTGAATTTGTCATCATTAGCCGGGTTGAAGCATCGTATTGGAAATTTTGAATTTCGGCACGTTTCATTTCCAATTCTGTTGGTGTATCGAAGGCGATATATGCCAAGCCTGCATCAAGTAGTTGTTCAACGTATTTTTTGTAAATACTTTTACGTTCGCTTTGGCGGTATGGAGCATGTAGTCCTTCTGTTTTGGCTCCAATTCCTTCATCAATAGTTATTCCGAGCCAGTTTAACGCTTCTACTATATATTCTTCGGCGCCCGGAACAAAACGAGCAGAATCGGTATCCTCAATACGTAAAAGCATATCGCCACCATTTTGACGTGCGAAAAGGTAATTGTAAAGAGCGGTTCTGACACCGCCGATGTGAAGTGGACCGGTTGGACTTGGTGCAAATCGTACTCTGACTTTTCTCATCTGTTTGAAATTATTTTTTCTTTAAACTACAAAAGTAATATTTTTTATCCGAAGTAGATAAATCTACAGATAACAAAAAACCTTTCAGATATATCCGAAAGGTTATTGTTTCAAGTCCACTCAAAGGGATTTTCGGGTTTTACTCTTGATTCAATGTAACACGTTTGAATGCATTGCAGGTTAAATGTTTTTTCGCAAGCAGTTCTTTTACTGTTATTTTTCCAACTTCTTCACCGCCACCTTCGTATTTTTGTTCTAAAAGGGTATATTCTTTAAAGAATTTTGCCATACGTCCGGCAGCAATACTGTTTACTTTCTGTTCAGGTAAAGTTGCCGATTTTTCTGCAGTAACAGTTGCCTTTATTTCGCGGGCTTTAGCAGCTTGTTCTGGAGTTATCCATCCTTTTGCCATATTTGATTCAATGTGGCTTTCGGTATCAACATGGGCAGGATTGATACCCGCTTTTTTCAATGCAACTTCTACTTCCTTTAAAATTAGTTCTGATTTGGTTTTTTCGATTGCTACTGCCAGTTCGTTATCTTTTACTTTTTGAGGCACAGCGGCTTCGTCAATAGCCACAGGCGACATTGCTGCGATATGCATAGCTACGCCACGCATGGTTTCGTATTCAGCATCTTTTTCAGCAAAAGCAACAATCGTAGCTAACTTATTGCCAGGGTGAATGTATGAAGTTGTACTTCCACCTTCAACAAACTCGTAGTAGTCGAGTTCCATTTTTTCGCCTGTTACGCCCGAACGGTCAGTTACAAGTTCACCCACTGTTCTTCCGTCGATAACCAAAGCTTTTACTTCGTCGAGATTTGCAGGCTTGGATGCCATAACTGCATCCAGTATAGTTTTTGTAAGTGCAATGAAATCAGCATTTTTAGCTACAAAATCTGTTTCACATTTAAGCGCAATAATTGCTGCAAAACCATCGTTCGCAGCTGCCAACACACAGCCTTCAGAAGCTTCGCGGTCGCTGCGTTTAGCTGCTACAGCCTGTCCTTTTTTACGTATTATTTCAATTGCTTTTTCAAAATCGTTATTAGCTTCGATAAGAGCGTTTTTACAGTCCATCATTCCTGCGCCTGTCATTGTACGCAATTTCGAAATATCTGCCATTGTTACTGCCATAATTTCTTTGTTTAGTATTTTTAAAATTTTATTTACTATTATACAATTTACCATTTACTATTTGATTGCAAGCGAATTTTATCGCTCCTGCACAAATTTGTAAATGGTAAATTGTAAATGAAAAAATCGTTAATGATTTTATTCTTCGTCTTCCTTGATGAATTTTTTAACAACGTTTGCATTCAATGCTTCGTCATCTTCTCTCTGAGTGCGCGGACGTTTGGAGATACGTGATTTCTTTTCTTTTACAACAGGAGCTTCAGCAGCTTCTGTGTCAACCTTTTCTATTTTACGTTCTTCCAATCCTTCCTGTATAGCTTCAATCATTGCACCAAGAATTACATCAACTGATTTGGTTGCATCGTCGTTAGCAGGAATTAAAAAGTCTATTCCGTTAGGATTTGAGTTTGTGTCCACAATACCGAATACCGGAATTCCCAAACGTTGAGCTTCTTTTACAGCAATTTGTTCTTTCATTACATCTACTACGAAAAGAGCAGAAGGTAAGCGACTTAAATCGGCAATCGAACCAAGGTTCTTTTCGAGTTTTTCGCGCTGACGTGCAATTTGTAACTTTTCGCGTTTCGAGATATTATCAAAAGTACCATCAGTTGTCATTTTGTCGATGGTAGTCATTTTTTTGATAGCTTTGCGAATGGTAGGGAAATTGGTTAGCATGCCACCAGCCCAACGTTCTGTAATATAAGGCATTTGTACAGATTTTGCTCTTTCGGCAACCACATCTTTTGCTTGTTTTTTTGTAGCTACAAACAAAATTTTGCGTCCTGATTTTGCAATGCTTTTCAGCGCAGCTGCTGCTTCATCAATTTTGATTACAGTTTTGTGTAAATCGATAATGTGAATTCCGTTACGTTCCATGAAAATATATGGAGCCATGGCAGGATTCCATTTGCGTTTGAGGTGTCCAAAATGACAACCTGCTTCTAATAATTGTTCGAAATTTGTTCTTGACATTTTTTATTGTTGAATTGTTTGTTTACTTTCCTCTTTTTTAAAGAAAACAATTTCCGGGTAGCCATATTTGCATGCTATGAGTCCCGGAAATTTAGATACTAAACCAAATCCATTTACTATTTATTCATTTACCACTTACTCTTGGTGTTTAAGCCGTCTGATAAAATGGTAAATTGTAAATCGAAAAACGGTAAATAATTCTAGCGTTTCGAGAACTGGAATCTTTTACGAGCTTTTGGACGTCCCGGTTTTTTACGTTCCACTTCACGTGGGTCACGAGTCATGAATCCTTCAGCTTTCAATGCTGGTTTATCTTCAGGATTGATTTTTACCAATGCACGGGCAATTGCAAGACGCAATGCTTCCGACTGACCTTTGAAACCACCACCATTAAGATTAACCCTAATATCGTATTTACCATCAACTCCTAATTTGTTCAATGGTTGTTTTACCACGTATTGTAATAGAGGTGATGGAAAATATGATGTTAGTTCACGTTTGTTGACAGTAATTTTTCCGCTTCCTTCGCTTACAAAAACACGGGCAACAGCCGCTTTTCTTCTTCCTAAGGCATTTACTACTTCCATGTTGTTTATTTAAGTGAGTTTAAATCGATTTGTTTAGGTTGTTGAGCCTGCATATTGTGTTCGGCACCTCCGAATACATATAAATTTCCTAAAAGTTGTGCTCCCAAACGGTTTTTTGGTAACATACCTTTTACAACTTTTTTGATAAGTTTTTCGGGACTTTGAGCCATCATTTTTGCAGGTGTGGTTTCGCGTTGTCCACCCGGATGTCCGGTGTGGCGCAGGTAAACCCTATCTGTCCATTTGTTACCGGTCAGTTGTACTTTCTCTGCATTGATAATTATCACATTATCGCCGCAGTCAACATGCGGTGTAAAATTTGGTTTGTATTTGCCACGCAACAGTTTGGCTACTTTCGATCCCATACGACCTAATACAAGATCGGTTGCATCAACCAAAACCCATTCTTTCTGCACAGTTGCTTTATTGGCAGAAATGGTTTTATAACTTAATGTATCCACGTTATAAAAATTATTTTTTACGATTAATAATTTATGATTTTCACCTAAGTTGTACTCGTTTTTGGAGAGGCTAATCGGCACAAAAACAAGCCTTTTACTTTGGTTTCAACCAATTGATGTTTATGGATAATAAACGGACTGCAAAGATACTGTTTTAGTTTGAATAATCAAATATCTGATAGAAAGTTTTTTTATCATTATTTTTAACATTTTGCCTATATTTGTATTTGATTTTAATCATTTTCATTAATATATTTTTCTTTTCCTTCGGTGTTTAAAAATAATAATATAAACAACATATATACAAGATATTATGCCCAGATTAAATCGAAATTTCTATCTATATGATGCTGTAACAGTAGCACAAAAGCTACTGGGTAAAACAATAGTGCGTAAATTTGAAGATGGTACAATATCAAGATATACTATTACTGAAACTGAAGCATACTTGGGCGAAGATGATAAAGCATGTCATGCCAGTAAAGGTCGTACTAAAAGAAACAGTATAATGTATGCCGAGGGTGGAAAAATATATGTTTACCTGATTTATGGAATTCATTGGATGCTGAATGTGGTAACCGGACCTGAAAACAGTCCGCAAGCTGTATTAATTTGCGGACTTAATCATGTTAGTGGGTCGGGTAGGGCAGGGCGTGAATTAAAAATTGACCGTAGTTTCTATGGTGAAGATTTACTTCATTCTGAACGTATCTGGATTGAAGATGCTCCTGCAATAAAACATTTTGACTCTGCGGTTCGAAAAGGAGTAGAGTATGCCGGTGAAGAATGGAAATCAAAACTATGGCGTTTTATTTTATTGGAAAAGTGAAAAATATATTAATGTTCAGAAAAGATTAAAAAGTCTGGATTGCTATTGTAAAAGTTTATAAATTAAATAATTAAATATGAATTACTTATGTTTTTTTCTTTTGCTTTACTTAAGAGATAACATATATAATTACAAGAAATTAAGTTTACTAATAGTTTGATAAATCTAAAAAGAATTCTGTAATAAGGTTATAAATAAATATATATCTACCATCAGAAAAAATACAAATTATCATACTAATTAAAAACCTATTGGCGAATTACAGAAGCCAATAGGTTTTTAATTATGGTTTGTAGAAGGAATTTAAATAATTATTGTAATCCCTCTATTTCCTCCAATTCATGTTTTGCCTCCTGAAGAGATTTTTCCTTTTCCTGAATAAAATTTTTATCCTCAGTTACTTTGTCTTTAGTAAAAACTTCTTTGGATATAACCGATAAAAATAAAGTAAAAGAAAAAATAAGAAGCAGTTTAGGTAATTTTTTGGGCTTATCTTTGCTGATTAGAACCGATAGAAATGAAAAAATTATTGCCGGGATAACTACAGTGAGTGCCAGAGTTCCTAATGGTAATACGGTGAATACGATACCGATAACACCGAAGATTATGCTTAAAACGATGAATGTTTTTCTCATACATTTAAATTCCTGAAGCATTTGTTAATAATAACTGCCCTGTACCAACAGGTATGCTGAATTTTACCTGACATGGTATTTTTTTTGCATCGGCAGTGAGCCACATTAGGTTTTTGTCGGTACCTTTAAGTTTATCGGTCTTTGCACCAATCGATATTTTGTAACAATCTTTTTTACCGAGATTTCCTGCGTTTACAGTTTCTTTTCCCATAAATTTTATGTTTACAGGGTATTCTTTTTCATCAAAAACTATCGTATAAGAAAGTACTTGACCCGGCTTCAATTTGCTGAAATCTACAGTACGCAGTTTATACCCAAGTGTTACAACATCAATGGTATTGGCACTTATTGTGAAAGTGTTTTTTACTTCCGGACGTTTTTTCTTTTGCCATGTACTGTTTACAGTATTTCCTGAAAATATATATTTTTCAGTTTTTGTGTAATTTCCTTCCAGTACATTTCTTTTGTACATCGAAGGTTTTAGTGTAACAGGATGTACATAAGATTCGTATAAGTCTCTGATTTTGAAATAGGTATCCCATTTGTTGTATGTTGCAGCTTCGATGCTTAAATGAAGATAACTGTTTTTTGAAGTGCTAACAGTGCCGGTCTTCAAGGTAACCTGCGCAATATTCGTCATTAATCCACTCATTTCGTATGAAGCGGCAAAAACCAGCGTTTCTCCGGATTTGATTTGAGCATCAAGTTGAAAGGATGACAAATGTAATAAAGTGAAAATTACTGAAATTATAAGTATTTTTATTTGTACAAAATTCATTTTCTAAAAAGAAATTTATGAGTAAATATAGTTACGATTTGGAAACAAGAAAACAAGGAAACAAGGGGAAATATAATTCAAATATTTTTTACATGAAACTTATGTCCCTTAAAACATGCAACTATAGACCTGAAACCCGAAACTCGTAGCTATTAAAAAAATTATGCTTCTCCGCCTCCAAAACCCATAGGAACAGGTGGAATAAAATTATTATCGTGTAGATTTATTTTGCCCATTTGGGCTTCATATTTTGCTACATTTTCCTGTAGTGCAAATAGCAGACGTTTAGCATGTTCAGGTGTCAATATTATGCGCGATTTAACATTTGCTTTAGGTGTTCCGGGCATAATTCGTATGAAATCGATTACAAATTCAGAACTGGAGTGTGAAATAATTGCCAGATTTGAATAGGTACCCTCGGCAATTTCTGGTGAAAGCTCAATATTAAGCTGGTTATTTTGTGGCAGATCCATAATTATAATTTTTAATTGATATTGTAGTGCAAAGTTAGTAATTAATTTTTCAATACGTTCATGTCAGGACATGAAAAACGTTCATTGATTTTTTTAAGTAGTTTGTTTTTCCGTTTAAAATAAACTTAATAATAATTTTAAATGTTACATTTATAATTAAATTCACAATTTTAAAATCGAAATTGCCATGAAATCACCAAAAATGCCCTTGTTAATTCTTTTTTTATTTGTGTTGGTTACAGTTAAAGCTGAGAAGATACCATTCTGCCAAGCACTTGTGAAAATAATCGAAAGTTCCGATAAGGAATTTGCTGACATTAAGCTATCTGAATTAAAAAGTGAAACACTTGTGTATAAGTACGGTAGCTCAATTGAAATTGCAGAAGCTACCGATTCTTATCTGAAGAAAATTACTTCAACCATGACTTACACATCAGAGTTCGGAAAATTTTCATCGGAAGAAGCTGCAAAAATTAAATTAAATGAACTAACTACACTTTTAACTAAATGTTTCAATACAATTGAATTTGTTAGCTATGTTGAACCCTTGTTCAAATCTTCTCATGTTGACTTAAAAAATAAGGGTGAAAAGGGTTTTCTTTATTATAATGCAGGATTTCGCATAAAGAAATGGGGTAGTTCTTATGAACTTCTCTTTGAATATGCAGCTGCCGAATATTCAGGTTACGGTGCAAATAAAGTGTTAGTTCCTGTATATTCCGAATTTTATTACATTGACCAACCGCAAAATAGTTCACAATTTAGTATAGATGTACGTAAACTATTAGCTGATGCAAAAACAGCATTTGTCAATTATAAGGCCGAAGAAATTGATTCAGATTTTTCTTTGTTCACAAACTATAAATCAAAATTTAATCCTTCGGGTTTTTCCAACTGCTATATTGAAGACAGAGGAATGAATATCATTAATTTTATAATACCCATAGCTACAAACTTAACAACAGAACAAGCAGAAAAATTACAGGAAGAATACTTAAATA
>CAYNGF010000031.1:0-32090 GCA_964396515.1 uncultured Paludibacter sp. | reverse complement strand
TAGGCTATTCTGAGCCAGTTTTACTAATTTTGGGTGTCCCAGTGTCGAAGTCAGGAAAAAGCACATAAGCTGACATTATATATAATAGCCGCACAAAGATCAACGCTTTTGCCCCGCTCCGCTGCCCGAAGAACCTCAGATTTCCCCACCACCCAGCAGTTGTTGCAGAAAATAAAAAACATACCGGGTTGATTATCCATGTGCTTGCAGTATATGATTTCCATTTTCGCTCCATTCCGTTCCAGGAGCTGCGTTCGTTCCTCACGCTGACCCCTGATACTCCATTACACTTTCATTTCAATCATACACTTCAGCACCGCACAGCTTCGGTAGTAGCTGCCTGAAATACATTCAGCCATACCCAAGCCCTTTACCAACACATTTCCAATGGTATATTTTTAATTTCTGCGTAGAGTTAGCCCCGAAGAATAAAGAACCTCAATATTTCCCCACCACCCATTAGTTGTGCAGTAAACTAAAAACATTCCGTATTGATTATCCATGTGCTTGCGGTCAGTGCATTCATTCCAGCCCATTACATTTCGGGAACTGCGTTCGTTCCTCACTCCGAACCCCTGCATTTCATTTCGCTTTCATTTAATGCACCCACCTCAGCACCGCACAGCTTCGTTAGTCTCCTTCCTTTCCATTCCGCAAGCTCCATTAATCCAGTCAGTCACTACCCAAGCTCTTTTCCGACCCACTACCAATGGTATGTTTTATTTTCTGCGACGAGTTCACCCCAAAAGAATAATGTCAGTAATTATGCAAAGTGTATGAGTTTACAAATCCACCGTCTTCCTTGTCCTCATTGTCCCCAAAAAACAAACGATAGAATAATAGTACGACAAAAAAATGTTCACAAAGATAACAGCAATAAAATAAGTCCGGAAAGGTCAAGCCCTTCGGGTTTTCGCCAAAATCTCCACACACTCGCTACGCTCAGGTAGTATTTTACCGAAAAACCTTGCCTGCCTTAACGCTCCGTTTCTCTTCGCTTTTTATTGCAGTAAGAGGGTGTTTACATTTTCTTTTTCCCCTTGGTGCGTTTTTGTGCAGGCTGGTTTTGCAGGGGCAACAGCACTTTTATTCACCCCTAATTTTTTGATTTATGTGTACCTTATTCTAAAATCTTACAACCGGAATTCGGAAATCCAAAACCCTCATTTCTTTATCCTCAACAAAGGAAATAACAGCGGAAAACCGCTTGTTTCGCCTTGTCCGAATTGCTTTGTAATCCAGTTTCAATACGAAGAAGAAAAGGAACAGGTGTTCTGGCTGTTGTACAGCCTTTAGCAATCCCGGGCTTTTTATCCTTATTTGCGGGGTTCGGTCATTCCGTTTGTAATTCTCCGGGATGTAAAGTTCTGCCTTTTGGGTGGGTTGGAAAAAATGGAAGCAAATCCGGCTCAGTTTCAAAAAGTCGTTGCAGCTCTCCGCAGCCTGGAAGAGATGGAAAATAAATTCAGACAAAATTTGAAACTCGTTCAGGATGCAAAACGAATGCTCTTTTTCAAGTATTTGTAGAAGCTGGGAACAAAAAAAGCCTCCTTTTTACAGGAGGCTTGCAGAGGAACTATTCAAAACGATAGTTTTTCAAGTCAGTTCACAATTAGTTCACTTTCTTGTTTCCCCTTTAGGGGTTAGGGGACCTTTTTCTCTTAATCAAACGTTTTAATGCAAGAGATACACCGAAACTGACAACAGCTCCAACAACGGCAAGTATGATAGTTCTCAGCATGTCTTCAACAAAAACATTACTAAAAATAGATAGAAACATTCCTCCGAATGTTCCGGCGTATACATTGCCGTTAGTTGTGGTGTCAAGGAGTTTCATTTTCGCTCGATTTTGTCTGGCTGGTATCAACTGCCGTTTGACTTACTGCCGTTATCACACTTCCGGCAAGCGTTACATATCCGGCAACGGTGATCAATGCTGCAGGCACAGTAACCGGTGCCGCTAAAATAGCTCCACCAATTGCCGCCAGAGCCAGTCCAATGTTCCGCAATGTTTTGAAAAACTTCGGTGTTGGAGCTTTTACCCGTTCAACAACGGTCATTTCATTTGGATTAGTTGCGGTTGTATTATTATCTTTTTCCATAAAAAATTAATTTTTTAAAAATAGAATAATCCCGAAATTCATTTACAGTTATTAAACCCATTCCAGGATTACTCATGTTTGACTAAAAAACTCAAAACTCAGAACTCAGAACTCGTAACTCCCAATTTCTTACGCCACTTCAACAATTGCCAACACGTTGAAAGAATTATTATTCAGCGAGTAATCCTGGTTGTTTACCGATTGAACAAAATCAATGGACAGTAAAACAAACTTGGTTCCTTCCAATGCCGGCACTTCGGCTGGTTGCAACGAAATTACCTGAGCAGCTGCACTGGTTTCAACACGGAGTTTTTCCGATAAGCTGATGGCCGATTCGCCGGTTTCAAAATTCACAACGGCTAATGCACTGCGAAATACCACATGAGATGCTCCCGAAGGAATAACCAAATCAGCAGCTGGATTGAAATCCGCGATACTGATTTCACCTGTGGCAATGTCAACCTGATAAGGTCTATACAAAACCTCTCCGAGCAAAGCATTAATGTTGAAGTTGAAACCTTTCAACAAAGCTTTTGCTTCCGCTTTTTGCATGCCTTCAGCGGCACTTCGTTCACCACGGGCGTTTGCTTCGTCCATGTTTTTGATCTGTGCCATGATTTGCGTCATGCGTGCTGTTACTCGACCATCTGAGGCATCTTTGCCCAGTATGCGTACTGCGTTACGCAACAGCTTCCCGGCAGTGGCTGCATTGGCAAACTCAGCGCCGTTTTCACGGGTTCGGGCAAATCCCGGATCGTTGGCGATTCGGTCAGCATCAACTCCGCCTTTTTCGCGGGCGAGGTATCCATCGTTTTTCGACTTGTAAAAAGTCACTCCGCCAATGGTACCTTTCAATTTTAAAATACTTTTTTGTTGTGCCATAATTCAAAATTTTAAAGTTATTGGCACAAATGTATATATGATTCTAACTCTTTTCAATACAGGTGTTTCCGGTAACGGTTATCTGTGCCGTTTTTTCCTAAACAGTATGTTTCTGATTGGATTTAAATTAATATATTTGCATAAAACAATCGAAAATATGGTAGTGAAACGCATTTGTATTTATCCGAAGGATATCCAGCGTATCACCGAAAAGAGTGAGCGTTACGGTCGTTTGTTGCTGGCAAAGATCCGGGAGCAGAACGACAAGCAGTGTCATCAACTTGTAACCGTTGACGAATTCTGTCAATATACTGGATTATCTCCCGACCAGGTTACTCCGTTCAATGCGGGGTAGGTTCTCATTTATGACCGAAGTATAGATAAAGCATACCAACGCCCTACATAGTGTATGAAAAAAGCCGTATTGGTGCAACAATACAGCTTTCCATGAATTTAGGATAAAACTTACTATCTACCCTTTTTTCGATAATCTCCTTTTAAGTTTTCAGCAAGCTGGTCACAATTTGTGACCAGTTCATTCCATTCTTGCCAGCACAATCATATTTTATAATTGAAAGGAACTTTCCATTTCCTTGAGTTTCCGGGAAAGAATATCCATGTCGTGCCCGATTTTATTGTCCGTTATACGTGCGTAAATCTGGGTAGTTTTGATATTCGTATGTCCAAGCATTTTTGATACCGTTTCAATCGGTACTCCCTGAGATAAAGTGATCGTTGTGGCAAAGGTGTGTCTGGCCAAATGGAAAGTCAGATTCTTTTTGATCTCGCATAAATCACCTATTTCTTTCAGATAGGCATTCATTTTTTGATTGCTTGATATGGGTAGAAGTTTGCCTTCCGGAAGTTGGCCTTTATACTTTTCCAATATCATTCGGGGAACGTCAAGTAGGGGAATATTTGAATTTACGTCTGTTTTCTGACGTTTAGTCATAATCCAAAGTTTACCGTCGAAGGAGGTACGGATATTGCTTTCTTTCAGGTTATATACGTCAATGTAAGCCAATCCGGTAATGCAGCAAAATACAAATATATCTCTTACGTGCTCCAATCTGGGTATATTTATTTTCTTCTTAGCCAGACTTTCAAGTTCTTCCTTGGTAAGATATCCCCGATCAACTTTGCTCCAATGAATTTTATAATTTGCGAATGGATCATGTGTCATCCAGCCATTATTACGGGCAATAAGGATAATTCGTTTGAGGAATTGTATGAACTTTCCAGTAGTGTTAGAATTACATTGGCAATCTACCATCAAGTAAGTTTCAAAATCAGAAATAAACATGTGATTGATTTCAGCAAAAGGAATATCCGATAGATTATATCGCTTGCGGAGATAATTAGTAACGTGTTTTAGGGTTACCTCATATTTTTGATAAGTTCCTTTAGATTTAGTCTTTCCAATAAGGCTTTTTACATCTTCATTGTGTTTTCTGAAAAGTTCAAGTAAAGTTTGTTGTTTTGTGTTGATTCCTAAAAATATATTCTTCACTTTCTCGGCGGTAACCGACTGAATTCTTTCCAGTTCCTGGTGATAGATTCTGTTTAATACAGATTTTGTGTTGTCGATAAGAGAATTGATTTCATGAGCTTTCGCGCTTCTGCCATTCATTTTACCTGTTTTTACGTCTCATAAGGCCGGATCAACATCGGTTTTCATGCTAAAGCGGGTTTCTTCTCCGTCAACGGTAATGCGGCACATAAGGGGTATACTGCCATTTTTCTTTTGTTTGTCTCTTTTCAGGAAAAAGAGTACGTTGAATGTTGTTTTCATAATCTCAAAATTGAATTACAAAGTTAGACTTAATAAATTGTTTATGAGAGTTATGCAGGCTGCCAATGTCTGACAAGAAAGTGCCTATTTCGGACAAATCGTACCCCTTTTGGGGAATGTAGAAAAGGGGTATGAATTAGGAAAGAATGAAGGTCAATTTTTGTCTTTTTTCTGTCCTTTTCGTGGGGACGTATAACAACGAAAAAACCCTACAAATCACTGAATTTGTAGGGTTTGACTCTTTTTTGTCGCTAACTTTCGCAGCTAAATCGTGGAGCTGGAGGGAGTCGAACCCTCGTCCAAACAAGGAAACAATAAGCTTTCTACATGTTTATCTTCGCCTTGATTTTCGTGTGCGAACAAGACCGAAGCCACCAATCCGCACCTTATCCTCTTTGTTTTCATCCCGAATGTGAGGCCAATCGGGACTATCTTCGATTTAGCTGCACCTCCATATCATTAGCCTCGAAGCCACGGCTTTTGGGAGATGTCTCGTCCAGTCACCTTGTGTCCGGATTAAGCTTGAATCTACTATACTTCGATTAAGCAGCAAGAGCGTAATTTGTTTCGCCAGTTAATTGTTTGAGAACCTTTTGTTAACGGGCTGACTTCTCAAAGCCCGACATGCTTACTTATCTTTTCTGCCTGCTGTCAAAACCAAGCAGCCCCATAAGATTCGTGTAAATTGTTTTTAAAACTGATGCAAATGTACATTAATTTCAGTAAATCAGAAAATATTTTTCTGATAAAACAATTTATCAAAAATTGTACCGTAGTTCTGCAGAAATAAAAAAGAACCGCTATCTATGTAACGATTCTTTTCTCTCACTTTTTATTTGAACTAACCCTGAACGGAACAGGTATTTTTATTTTACTAATGCAAGGTATCTTTTACTTACTTCTTCCCAATTTACAACATTCCAGAAAGCTTCAATGTAGTCCGGACGTTTATTCTGATATTTCAGGTAGTAAGCGTGTTCCCATACATCCATACCCAGTATTGGAGTACCTTGTTTTTCGGCTACATCCATCATTGGATTATCCTGATTTGGAGTGGAACTTACAAAAAGTTTGCCTTCTGCATCTACGCTTAACCATGCCCAACCGCTACCAAAACGAGTTTTTCCTGCATCGGAAAACTGAGTTTTAAATGCTTCAAATGAACCAAAGGTTTTATCTATTGCTTCGGCTAATACGCCTGAAGGTGATCCTCCGCCATTAGGTTTCATGTTTTCCCAATACAAAACATGGTTGATGTATCCACCGCCATTATTGCGAACAACAACAGGATATTTACTGATATTTTTGAAAAGAGTATCGAAATCCAACGATTCCATTTCAGTGCCTTTAACAGCATTTTGCAAGTTGTCAAAATATGTTTTGTGATGACGGCTGTAATGAATTTCTACTGTGAGAGCATCTATAAATGGTTCAAGGGCATTGTATGCATAAGGCAGAGCCTGAAATTGTGTGTTACTTATTGTTGTCATAATAGTTATGTATTTAAATGTTTATTGATTTTAAATTTGATTATGACACAAAGATACAGTATGCATTAGTATAAAAACAACTGATAAAATCTATGTTATAATTCATTTGCTCTATATAAAGAAAAAGTGGTTGCAGAAATAATCAGCAACCACTTTGGAAGAAAACTCTATAAAATGAAATTTATTTCGCGTAGCTAACTGCTCTTGTTTCGCGAATTACAGTAATTTTAACCTGACCTGGATAAGTCATTTCGTCTTGAATTTTCTTTGCCAGATCAAACGAAAGCAGTTCAGTTTCTTTATCGTCGAGTTTGTCGGCGCCAACTATTACCCTTAACTCACGTCCGGCTTGAATAGCATAAGTTTTTACAACTCCCGGATACGAAAGAGCGAGATTTTCGAGGTCGTTCAAACGTTTAATATAAGCCTCAACAATTTCGCGTCGAGCACCCGGTCGGGCACCTGAAATGGCATCGCAAACCTGTACAATGGGAGCTATAAGCGATTCCATTTCTACCTCGTCGTGGTGAGCGCCAATTGCATTGCAAATGTCGGGTTTTTCCTTGTATTTTTCGGCAAGGCGCATACCAAGCACTGCATGTGGCAATTCGGGTTCATCATCCGGTACTTTACCAATATCATGCAGCAGTCCGGCACGTTTGGCTTTTTTTGGATTCAATCCAAGTTCCGAAGCCATAGTTGCACAAAGGTTTGCAACTTCACGTGAGTGTTGCAGCAAATTCTGTCCATACGAAGAGCGATATTTCATTTTACCAACCAATCGAATGAGTTCGGGGTGTAAACCGTGAATTCCGAGGTCGATAGTAGTGCGTTTGCCAATTTCAATTATTTCTTCTTCAATTTGTTTGCGCACTTTATTCACTACTTCTTCAATACGTGCAGGGTGAATTCGTCCATCGGTTACAAGTTGATGCAATGAAAGACGTGCAATTTCCCTTCTAACAGGGTCGAATGCTGAAAGTACAATAGCTTCAGGTGTGTCGTCCACAATAATTTCGACTCCCGTAGCAGCTTCCAAAGCACGTATATTACGGCCTTCGCGTCCGATAATTCTGCCTTTCATTTCATCGCTTTCGATATGGAAAATGGTTACGGCATTTTCAATGGCAGTTTCAGTTGCTACTCGCTGTATGCTCTGAACTACAATACGTTTGGCTTCCTTGTTGGCTGTCATTTTAGCTTCTTCCATAATGTCGTTGATATATGACATTGCATTGGTTTTAGCTTCGTCTTTAAGTGCTTCAACAAGGCGTTCTTTAGCTTGTTCTGCAGAAAGTCCTGAAATAGTTTCAAGTTGTTCCTGTGCTTGCCGGTGCATTTGTTCAACATCTTTGCGTTTATTTTCAAGTGCAGCAAGCTGTTGTTCATGTGTTTCCTTTAAGGTTTCGAGTTCATTCATTTTCCGCTGAATTTCACCCTGGCGTTGGTTCAACTGCATTTCCCGTTGCTGTAGTTTTACTTCTCGTTCCTGTATTTTTGCATTACGCTGTTGAACTTGCTGCTCGTGTTCCGATTTGAGCTGAATGAATTTCTCTTTTACCTCAATTAAGTTGTTCTTTTTAAGGAGTTCGGCTTCTGCCTCCATTTCCTTTTTCATTTTTTTATTGTTAAGCCTGAAAATGCTATAGCATCCTCCTGCTCCTACAATAAAAGCAATGATTCCGATGATTATATTTGTCCACATATTTGCTTATTTATTAGGTTGATATTTGTATTTAAATTAGTAATCGTTAGATTGTATATAATGAAAAAACGCATAACACTGAAAAACTGATTTTACACAGTTTTATCAACGTATGCGGTTTAAAATTGTTTATTAAAAATACAAGCCTGAATTTCAGGGTTTTAATTTTCGTTCAATATTTGTTTTAATTCGTTGTCCAGTTCTTTAATTTTATCTGCAAGCGGTTCAATGTTTTCATTTGCGGCAGTTTTAGTAACTGCTACTACCATATGAAACGCAACCAGTATCAGTATTTCCTGGTATGAAAGGTTGCTGTATTTCTTTTGATATTCATCAAGGTATCGAACAGTAAGTCTTTCGGCATTACGATATAATTCCTCGTCTTTACGCGGAATTCGAAGAGGTATTCTTAACCCTCCGATTTGTACATGAATTAAAAAAATATCGTCCATAAAGCTGCTTTATTCTTCAAGCAGAGCTAAACAATTGTCAATTTCCCGCACCAGTTTGTCAATCTTTTTTTTCGACTCGGCTCTCTCGGCCTCTGAAACTCCCATGTTTCTGGATATGATCAAATGGTCGTACTTTTTTTGAATTTCGAGCACATTATGATGTGCTTCAACAAGTTCGTTTTGTTTTTGTGTAAGTTTCAATTCGAGTTGATTATTTTTTTCAAGCAAAACTTTATATTCTGATATAAGTTTTTTTAGTCTTTGCTCGAATCCGTTTATCAGCTCATCGTACCTGTTGGTCATTTTGTCAAAAAAAATTATACAAATATAGGATTTTGCTTCGGAATAATAAAATTTATCAGTGGTTTAATTGAAAATTATTATTTATAATGACTTTTTTTTTGGTTTTTTTATATTTGTCCGATTCAGATAGTGTGAGGTTTTGTTTTCTTTTTTTCAATTGCATTCACATATGTTTCGGCTTTTCCCATTGCTTCGTTGATATCACTGCAAATGTTTTCTGCCCCAAGCATAGTTGTAATATTCGCTTTTTCAAGTGATTCTCGAACTTTAGGATTAACGCCAGAAAGTAATATATGAATTTTATCTTTTTGCGAAAGTTTTATAAGGTTTGTAAGATTATGTAAACCGGTAGAATCTATGAAAGGTACTTTGCGCATTCTTATAATTCTAAGAAGCGGTTTGTCACCAATTTGTTTCATGGTTTCTTCAAATTTACTTGCTACTCCGAAAAAGAAAGGGCCTTCAATTTCGTACACCTCAACACCTTTCGGTATTGATAGCTTTTCTGTATCAACATTTCCTTCGACATATTCCGGAGCATTAACTTCATTTTTAAACACTGAAATTGAAGTTGTTTCAGAAATTCTTTTCAGAAAAAGCATGACAGCCAACAACATACCAATTTCAATAGCTATAGTAAGATCAAAAATTACTGTAAGCAGAAAGGTAGAAATCAAAACTGCTACATCCGATTTTGAGTTGCGCATTAATGCCTTGAATGTTCGCCATTCACTCATATTGTAGGATACAATTACTAGTACACCTGCAAGACAAGCCATTGGTATATGTTTGGTTAAACTGCCTAAAAAAAGCATTATAAGCAACAAAACAATTGCATGAACAATACCTGCTACAGGCGTACGACCTCCGTTGTTTATGTTTGTCATAGTTCGTGCTATTGCGCCTGTTGCAGGAATTCCCCCAAAAATAGGTGTTATAACGTTAGCAATTCCTTGTGCTATAAGTTCTGTATTAGAGTGATGGCGATCGCCTGTAACACCATCGGCTACAGTGGCTGAAAGTAACGATTCTATTGCGCCGAGCATGGCGATAGTAAAGGCTGTTGGCAGCAGTGTTTGTATTACCTTATAACTTATTGCAGGTGTTTCTGCACGAGGTAACGATGCATTTATTGTGAACCGATCGCCAATAGTTTCGATACCGGTTATGCCAAGTTTTTCACGCAGGAAATAAACAATAAGTGTTACTATAATTATGGCAAGCAATGAACCGGGAATTTTTTTTGAAAATTTTGGGGTTATAACTATTATAAAAATTGTAAGTAAACTAACTCCCAATGCCCAATAATTAATCGTTCCTATATACTGTCCGTAGGTTATCCATTTATGAATAAAATCGCCCGGCAATGTGCCTGTTTGCAATCCGAGTAAATCTTTAATCTGAGTTGTAAAAATTGTGAGTGCTATACCACTTGTGAAACCAACCACTACAGGAAAGGGAATGAATTTTATAACGTTGCCAAGTCGGAGAACCCCCATGCCGATTAACATCACACCGGCAATCATAGTGGCAATGGCAAGTCCTGTTACCCCAAACTCCTGTACAATTCCGTAAACTATTACAATGAAAGCTCCTGTGGGGCCGCCAATCTGAACTTTACTGCCACCAAGAAATGAAATTATAAATCCTGCAATCACGGCAGTAAATAAACCTTTTTCTGGGGTTACACCCGATGCAATACCAAATGCTATGGCAAGTGGCAATGCAACAATGCCTACAATTACGCCCGCCATAATGTCGGAGTAGAACTGTTCTTTCGAGTAATTCTTTAGTGTTTGAAGAATTTTTGGCTGGAAAATCATACCTAAATTTTATATTTGGCATGCAAAGTTAAGGCATTTTAATAAACTTTATCCCGCAAAATATGTTTTTAAGCATAAAAATTAACATAATCAACTTTTTAATATCCGTGTGTTTGCAGAACTTTATAAAGGATTTATCTGTTAAATAGAAATTTAATGTAATTTTGCTATTCAAATTATTAAAAATAATCATCAAAAATCTATGTATACAATCAGTCAGTTTAATTACTTGCGCCGTAAATCCAATGAAATTCGCATAGGCAATGTTATGCTTGGCGGTCAGAATCCGGTAAGGGTACAGTCGATGGCTAATACCGATACCAATGATATTGAAAATTCGGTAGCACAGTGTTTGCGTATTGTTGAAGCCGGTGGTGAAATTGTGCGTTTTACAACTCAAGGAGTAAAGGAAGCCGAAAGTGCAGGAAAAATTCATCAGATTTTGCGTGAAAAAGGCTGTGATGTTCCGTTGGTTGCCGATATACATTTCAATGCAAATGCTGCAGATGTTGCTGCCACAAAAGTAGAAAAAGTACGAATAAATCCCGGTAACTATGTTGGAAGTGTTAAACCAGGCGATAATTCTGATTATACCGATGAAGAATTTGAAGCTGAATATCAGAAAATCAGAGCGCGTTTTATCCCATTTCTGAATATTTGCAAGGAACATAAAACTGCCATCAGAATAGGTGTGAATCATGGTTCGTTGAGCGAGCGAATGATGAACCGTTACGGCGATACTCCACGTGGAATGGTTGAGTCCTGTATGGAATTTTTGAATATTTGCCGTGAGCAGAATTTCCACGATGTGGTTATTTCCATGAAAACATCAAACACGGTTATGATGGTACAAACCGTGCGATTGCTGGTAGATGAAATGGGAAAACACAATATGTATTATCCATTGCATTTGGGTGTAACCGAAGCCGGCGATGGTGAAGATGGTCGTATAAAATCGGCGGTGGGTTCCGGAGCATTACTTGCCGATGGTATTGGGGATACGGTTCGTGTTTCGTTAAGTGAAGAGCCTGAGGCTGAAATTCCTGTAGCTCGCAAGTTAGTCGATTATATTTCAAAAAGAGAAAATCACGAACCTATATCAGCCGTTGAAAGCAATAAAGTTTCGCGATATGAATACAGTAGAAGGAAAACTCATCAGGTAGGAAATATTGGCGGAGAAAATGTCCCTGTAGTAATCGCTTCAAGGAGTGCTGTTTATAAAACGGTTCCGGAATATGTTTTTACTGATGGAAGTGTAAAAAGCTTAACAGGTGAATCATTCCCGGTTTATCAGCCTGAGTATGCAAGTACTATTGTTGAAGACGATACCGAAATTAAATTTGTTGAAATGTCTTATAAAGACCTAAGTCCTGAAATACTGAATTTGTTAAAAAATCGGAATGATATTGTTGTATTGTTACATTCTGATCATATAAATCCGGTAGGGGAGATGCGGGCGTTTTTCCATACTTTATTGAATGAAAATATCAAAGCGCCCGTAATTCTATGCCGAAAATATGCGGAAAATATCGACGAAGATTTACAGATAAAAGCTGCTGCTGACACTGGAGTTTTATTTATCGATGGTTTTGGCGATGGCATTATGATTGAAAACAACGGTAAAATATCTGCTGAAGTTGTAAATTCTGTTGCATTTGGTATATTGCAGGCAACAAGAGTACGCACTACAAAAACTGAATTTATATCCTGTCCGAGTTGTGGAAGAACAATGTTTAATCTGCAGACAGTTGTTGCACGCATAAAAGCGCGAACTTCACACCTAAAAGGGCTAAAAATTGGCATAATGGGTTGCATTGTGAACGGACCCGGCGAAATGGCGGATGCTGATTATGGGTACGTGGGTGCGGGTAGGGGCAAAGTTAGCCTTTATAAAAAGAAAGAATGTGTTCAACGTAATATTCCGGAAGAAGAAGCTGTTGAAAAGCTCGTTGAATTAATTAAAGCTCATGGTGATTGGTACGAACCAAATGAATAAAAAAATGCTAAAATTTTTGAGTCTGAGAGTAGTTTGCTAACTTTCAGGCTTTTATTTTTTTGTTGATTTTTTTTGATAGTATTCAAGTTGCAACAAAAACTCCGACATAATGATCATTGCTTTTCAAAAATCAATTTTTGTACATCTTTCACTGTTTCAGCATTTTTCGTTTTATTGTATCGCAATGCACTTTTGTATGATCCATAAATATTCGCGCTATAAAAGCTGAATGCTGCAGTGCCAAATATAAAACCATAAGGATTTGCACCGTTTTTTTCAAACGAACGATAGGTAATGTATGATAAGGCAGAAACCACAAAAAATGAGTACAAACCATCTTTCCAGTTTCCGGTATAAAATTTTCCGCTTCCGGGGATAACTCCTGAAAAGCTTGCAGCTAAAAAGGGGTTTTTGTACCGAATTGATTCTCCTGCTATTGCAATATCTCTAAATTCAGAAAGTAAAGTTGTATTCTTATTGGATAAATAAGTTTCAGTGAGTTTTTTAGCTTCGCTCCATTTGTTTTGCATTAGCAGAAGACTGGTTTTTATTTCTGTAACTGAAATTTTGTCAAAGTTTTTAAAATCAGCAATAAATTGCTCGCATTCGTCAAATTGTTTTAGTAGAAATAAAATTTTGAACTTTTCTGTAGCAAGTGCCCTGTTACAACAAAATGTACAGCATGGAAAAAAAGTATCAAGCTTATTTTTGGCTAATTCAAGCTGATTCAGTAATCGGTACGATTGTACAAGACGAAGTTTAGCCAATGTGTCGGCTGGTGCAAGATATACTATTCGTTCGTATTCAATAGCAGACAAATCAAATGCTTGGTTTTCGAATAAATAATTGGCATATTTTACTGAATTTTCATAATTCAGAATATTGTTCTTCTGACCCTTTAGATAATTGAAAGGCAAGAGTAAAATTAGAGAAATAAAAATTAGAAATTTATGGTGCATCATATAATTTTCCGCTTGTTTTACAAATTTCGTAATGTTTATGGTCGGCAAAGCCATGGCAACGCAACAACCTGTCAGTACCATCAAGAATACCTTCTAAAAGACCATGTTTTTTTATTGTTTCCATCATGTAAACCGAACAACTTGGCGTAAAAACACAAGCATCGACATCTTGTGCCGATAAAATTCTTTTATAGAGTAAAAATGCGCCTGAAATTAGCATTGGAAACTCTTTGTCGGAATCAAAAACCTGTTTGCGGAATTCATTAAATTCATTTCCTCTGATATTGTTTTTCAGGTGTGCTTCATTACTCGGAAATAAACTGATAACATTATTTGAAAATTCCTGCCTGTGATTTTCTCTTTTTTCCAAAGCATATCGGTAAGCCCTTGTGAATCCACCCATATAGTAGCGCATTAGCATTGATGAAAATAAAATTTGCAATGCCGGAAACGAAACACCAAAATAAGTGAGGCCTGCAAGCAATGCCAGTGAGTTTACTCCCTCAATCAATTGTCCTGCGTAAACTTGTCCGCTACCGGGAATAATCATGCTCATAGCTCCGGCAAGCAAAGGATTTGGCTGATGTGTTTTGTTTTTTAAGCTGAACAAACTGTTGATTTTTGCGCTCGTTATTGTGTCATTTTTATCAACAGCCTGCATGAAAAAAATGTACGCTTTTTCGTAATCGTACAGTTCAAGATGGGCTATGCCGACGAGAATGTTTTTTTTTGCTTGTAAATGCTTGTCGAAATTCAAATCAATATTATTAAGCGCTACAAGTGCATCCCCAAACTGTTTATCAAGAATAATGCAAGTGATTTTTTTTAAATAGCTTTCGGCTCGTGCAGAATCTGAAAATGAATATAAAATTGCTGAGTCGCAAAATGCTTTTGCTGCATTCAAGTTATTAATAGAAATATAACAATCAGCAATTTTATTTGCAATGGTGAATTTATCGCTTTCGGGAGCAAAAAAATAAGCCCTTCGATATTCCTGAATGGCAGAAGAGAAGTTCCGGTTTTCTGCAAGTTTATTTGCAAATCCAATTACTTCAGTCAAATTTTGTGATGCAGAATTTGCCGAAATCGATAAAATAAGGAAAAAGAAAAACCCTTTTATAATATGATAAAAATCTCTGAACAAGCTGTTTAATCGAATTAGTTAACAATTTAATAAAAAAAACAGGAACGCTTTTTATTTAAAAACAATAGCGTTCCTGTAGAAGATTTTCATTAATATCTAAAATCTGTACGAGAGTTTTAAACCTGTAGTTAATGGATCATATTTTGTTAAACGGTCGGTGCTGACATTAAAATTTAAATTACTTAATTTTGGTTTAGTGCCATGATAAACTACTTCTTCTTTATCCAAAATTGAACCAATAAGGTAACCTACACCTGCCGAAATACCCGTTGCAAGTAATGTTTCTCCAATAAATGAACCAAAGTTAAATTGATATGGGTTGCCGTTAAGGTCTTGTAAACTACCGCTTGCGGCAACTACACCTAAAATTGCATACCCGCCTAAACAACATCCACCACATCCAAGCGCCCACGAACCGGCTTTACCCTGCTTTGCCTGGATAAGTGTAACTTCATCAAGTGAGTAAGTTTTTGGTCCGGTGTTAGTGGTAAGTGATACCGATTCGTTGCCAATAAGGGTATTTTTTCCTTTTATTATCAAACCATTGTCGAGCGTAACTTTTACACTTTTGTAGTTTTGAGAATATGCAGCAGCCGAAAGCATGAATACTGCAAGTAAGAGAATAGAAATTTTTTTCATTATAAAAATTTTGTGATTTATAAATGTTTTAATTAAGAAATTAATGTTTGAGATACCTGATAATAGTATTTTGAGGTAAAATTACAAAAGTAATAATAGCAAACAATATAAAATAAATAATATTTTAAAATATTTATAAAAATTAAATTATGTTGCTGTCGGAGTTATTCAGGTCTTCCACTACGTTCAGCACGTTGCTCCACTTTAAGTGGATTTGCATTAATTTCGGTATGCCATTTGCGATTATTATAAATATCGCAGGCTGTATAAATAGCCTGACGGAATGAATCTTCTGAGGCTACGTTTTTTCCTGCTATGTCGTAACCGGTGCCATGAGCAGGCGAAGTACGTATTACAGGTAATCCGGCAGTGAAATTAACGCCTGAGTCCATCGATATGGTTTTAAAAGGAATCAAACCCTGATCGTGATACATGGCAAGAACGGCATCGAAGCGGTTAAAATGTCCGGAACCAAAAAAACCATCAGCCGGATAAGGTCCCATGCAACAAATACCTTCTTTTTCAGCAAGTTTCAATGCAGGTAAAATAATATTGGCTTCTTCGTTACCAATAACCCCTTCGTCGCCTGCGTGAGGATTTAAACCCAGTACTGCAATGCGTGGTTTAATTATTCTAAAATCTGATTTTAAACTCTGATTCAGTACACGAAGTTTTTCGAGAATCAATTCAGTGGTTAATAATTCTGAAATTTTACCCACAGGAACATGACCGGTAACTACGGCTACCCTCATTACATCGTTAATGAGCAACATAAGAGGAGTACTATCAATAGCGAATTTTTCACTCAGATATTCCGTATGTCCGGGAAAATGAAACGTATCAGATTGTATGTTTTTTTTGTTGATAGGGGCTGTAACCAATACCTGAAGAGCTCCCGATTTCAGATCGGTAGTTGCTTTTTCCAACGCAGCAAATGAAGCTTTCCCTGCTTCTTCGGTTACGCGTCCGGGCTCTACTTTCAATTCATCGTCGGTGCAGTTTAGAATATTGATTTTTTTTGTATGAATATCATTCACCGAGTTAACCTGATTAAAACTTAGTCCCTGAATATCGAATAATTTACGGTAAAATGCAGCAGCTTTCGATGAACCATAGATAACAGGTGTAATCATATCAAGTATTCTTGCATCAGCCAGCGTTTTTAGAATTACTTCATATCCTATGCCGTTTATGTCACCATGAGTAATGCCTGTTATAATTTTTTCGTTATCCATAATTATGTTGATTGTATTTTACTGCAAATATAAAACTTTTCGGGTGTGGTTTTAATATTTTCTTTTAAATGCTTTTTATTTCTTATCTTCTTTAGATGCGACTACTGAAACTTCGTTGAGCGCATTAATTTCCTGAGGTAGTTTCATGGAATAAATAATCGCCTCGAGTTGCCGGATATGATTGCGTTTTTTAGTTCCGGGAGCAAAAACAAATCCATCAACAGTTATGACACGCTGATTAATTTCATCGAGGCGGGTATGACTGTAAAAAGGACCTCCCATTGAAGCACCATTATACATTTTCCAAAGCCCGCGCAATTCGGCACAGTATCCGTTGTTTACCCAAATTTCTCTGAAAATCGGGTCCATATATTTTGTTTCGGTACCGGGGTATGAGCCGGGTAATTCGCCGGGAATATTTTTTTTGAAAACAGAATCGCGTTTTGCAATCAGAAAATCTTTGGTAAATGTATTTTTATCTGTATAAGGGTACGAATATATTACCAAATCGAGCCGAACGTTAGGCTGACCGTTGTTAATCCAGTAAAAATCCTGCTTTTTAGTAGTTCTGGTAATTCCGAGAGGTATATCAATTTTAATTCCAAACATTTTTTCAACTTCAGCAATCGCTTTGTCGTTCAAATAATCTTCATTGTAACGTTGTTGTCTTTCTCGTTCGGTACGAATAAAATAATCAAGAATCTGTTCTCCGTAAGTGTTAATAGTCGCTTCGAAAACTGAGTCATTGGGAGCAACAATTTTTACAACAGACTGTGGATGTGCAAATCTATCCTTCGCGTATACTATTTTGGGTCCAGTATATTTTTCAGAGATTTCAGTGAGAATCAGGTTTCGCGATGGTTTCAGTACATCCGAAAAAACAGCCCTTGAGCATTGCGATACATCCATTACTGGTTCAGGTTGCGGCAATCCTTTCATCTCCTGAGAAAGCAAAGAATATAAGGCTCTGCCAGAAGGCGCCTTCCAGTTTGCTTCGTCCATTACTACCAGAATTTCATATCGTGATCCACTTACCGAAGGCATAGTGCTTCCGGAGAATTTGCAGGAACTAACAAGAATTACTGTTGAGAATAGTAAAAATAGTTTTGTTTTCATTGTGATATTGTTTTCAATTAAGATATTTTTTTTGCCATTTGAGATGTTGTAAATCTTATTGTATTAACTTTTTTAAAGTTAATGCTAATACATAATTTCCTTGTTTTTTCTTGATAAAAAATATAACATGCTTTCCATTAGTCTATTACGGTCTTTTTCAGATATTATGGTTTCGAATGGAAATCCAAGTGTACAAATTTTATAATTTCCGCTATAGGCAACTCCGGCACTCTGATTATCGTTATTGTAAGTGCAAAAAGTAAATGCTCCTGTCGAAGCCGGTTCAATTATATCTGCAGTTTCAATATAATACGAAGTTTTGTTTGCCGTGTTGTAAAAACTGAATTCAGTCTGTTTAAATCCTGTAAATGCGATATTTTTTGTAACAATCTGGTTGTTCGAAGTATTTGTTTTTTTGATAAATTTTATTTTAAGCAAATTTTCCAGAAACAACTTTTCTTTTGTACTCACGAAAACTTTATCGGCAATATCAGACGCAATATAAGCGCCACTCACTATCAGGTTTCCACCTTTAAGCAGATAAGAAGCTATTTTTTCCTGCAAATCTAATGGAAAAGTTTTAAAAAACAAGTTGTTTCGTCTGTTTTGGGTTTCAGTCTGTTTTTGTTTTCCGGCTATAAAATCGAGATATTTATAATTTTTTAGGTTGATATCGTTATTTAAAACAGATAAAACTGAACAAGAAACAAACGAAAAACCGGCGGCTTTTATTGCATTGCCGTGCAGATAGGGATAATCGAAAGTGTTACCGGCTATAACCTGTGTTTCGTGTGTTTTTTCGCTTGCACCAAACCCGGGAGCATTATTATCGATATATTTCGAATTTCTGTTAAAATCATATTGTTTTCCGGTAAAACAAATGTCGCTAATCCACGGAACGCCACCATCTTGTTGATGCAGAAACCCTGCTTCAGTACCATTTTTAGTAAAGGAATCAGGTCCGCTCACTCGATCGAACCCGTTAATAATCAACACTTCTCCTTGTTCCATTGGAGCACGATAAACCGATAAAATTTCAGATGGGAAACTTTCGCCTCCATCGTTAACAGCAGTAACTTTAAAACTGTATATTTTACCTGTTTGAACATTCATAATGATACTGTTGTTTTTTGTTATTATACCGTTATCGAATCCCCCATCATTAATTCTTGTATAAACAACGTAAGAAGTAGGTGATGCCGAAGATTCAATAGTATCAATGGTAGGTTTCCAACGAAGTTCTACTTTGTTTTTATCTACAAAACGGCTACTGAAAGTGTTTACAGGCAAAGGTTGAACCGCAAAATTTTGACCCGAGTTGAAAGAAAGATATTTTAGTATTCCCTTGTAAATAGCACGACTTACTGTAAATCTGAAACGGGGATCAAGACCAAACCGCATATCGGCAAAATTTTGATGAGAAAGTAATTCAAGTAACATGGTAGGAACCTCCGGTACCCGCGATTCACTGTATGAACGATTCCATAATCCGCGTCTTGTCCAACTGGGATTGAATTCAGATCGTATGTCGTTTACTATTTGTGTCTGAATCATGTCGGTAAGGTCACGTGCTGTCCAGCGTGATACGCCATTGTTATAAATGGTTTTTCCTTCTGTATTTTGCACGGTATAAATTCCCAATGTGCCAATTATTGAATCGTTGGGTGTAAAACCTGCATCGGTATGAAATGCAAATGCCATATCGATAGGTACACCCAAACCTTTATACTTAGGGTTAACAACTGAACCACCTGAAAGATAATTTACCCAAAATCCACGGGATTGAAAATCGTCGTTATAATCATTTTTTTCTTTGGTGCGGGTGTAAATACTGTCAGGAATGCCTGCCCATTGCAGCCAATAACGCGCACCTTCCGTAAATCGGGGATATCCACTTTTTTCAGCTTCATAAACATAAGCATGCTGATTTCTGCCGATAGTTTTGTTTGTTGAGTCTGTATTTTCAATTATTGGAGTTGGGCTGATATTTATAGGACTTCGTGCAATATTCCCCATTCCTCCTCCAAATTTTACAGCATCGGCTGTTACTACCCGATCGGCTAATGAACTGAAATTTGAAAGTACAATCTTATTCGAATTATTTCTTCCTTTAGCAAATCTGAAATGACCCAAATACAGCCATGTTCCCCCGTTCATGGTTTGATTAACAGAAAATTCGGTATTTCCGCCCTTATGGTAAACAGTGTAACGGGCATCGCTACAGCCTTTTTCTACAGTTTTATAGGAAACATATACGGCATAATAACCATCTTCAGGGATTGTCGGTATCCATTCTATTGTGCTGGTTTCATCATCTGTATTAATTGTGGTTGTAAATCTGTAAGAACCTTCACAGAAGGGATTTTCTCCTGATAACCATGTTTGATGTATATTCCCGAATCCATTTTCCCCGCTTTTCCATTTTTTACGCTCGTTATGTTCTCGGTATAAACCAGCCTGTTTGCGGCTATCATTGTCTATAATAATTTCTTCGGTTTGCGTATCTCGTTCGCGAGGGAGAAATACATTCGCACCGGCATTTTCGAGCATTGGTACTAAAAATGGCAGTACATACGCTTGGGTATAAAGATCTTCCACAGTTTGAAAAAGACGAGGACGTTGCCATTCCCATCGATTTATACGCTGATTGAAATAATATCCGTGACTTTGCCACACTGCCAAATGCCTGTTTTGTAGTCCATTGGAAACGTTGTAAGGTTTTGATAAATTGATAACAACCGGTTTTATGTCTTGAGTGTTTTTTTTCTGTTTTCGGATTATTTCACTATCGTTTCTGTAATATTCCGGAATTAAATCTTCGATTTTTCTTGTGTCAGAAAAACAAACAATATTATAGTCGGGAAATTTTGAATCTGTAATTGACTTGATTGTTTTGTAAATTTGTTCAACATTAGCTGGTCTTAATGGGATAAATGAGAGCGTTTCGTTGGTGTTTACGGTAATTCTTTTAGTTTTAGCGTCAGTTGTAAAATTATTTACAGAAACTTTGCCAACTGATGCATACGAATTTGCAATTCGGGTAAGTGAGTCAGCTATAATTTTTTGAATTAAATTGTTTTGGGCGTTAAGTGTAACACCTGAGAATAAAATGCTAATTATTAATAGAATAATTCTGAACTGCATTGTAAGTGTTGTAAAAAAGATGAATTTTTAAACTATTAGGGTCAAACAATGTGAATTTTACTTATTCACTACATTTATTATCATTTTCAGAGTTTTTTAACATTAACAAAAAAGTTTCCCAGTCGAAATTCCATGGATCTGTTTTCCGATCGGGAGCAATATCGCTGTGGCGCAATATAAATTTAATATTATGTCGATTTTTAATATCGTTCACAAGTTCTATGAGTGATTTGATTTGAATTTCAGTAGGTGCTTCTGTAAACGATGTTACTAATTCTATACCTATGGAATGCTCATTTATATTGGAAGTGCCATCGGGTAATCGGCTTATTCCTGCATGGAATGCAATATTTTCTTCGTTAACCAAACGATAAATATCTCCATTTCTCCCAATTAGGTAATGCGAACTGACTTTATAATTAGAAAATTGTTTAATAATAAGTTCAATATCATAAAATTCGCCTCCCGAGTTATTAAAAGTTGAATGAATTATTACGCTGTTAATTTTGCGAGTAGAACTTTTACGCCATCCGAAGTTTACTTTTTTATCAATAATAACGGGATTTGCTGCGGTTAATTCAAAAAAAGCAACAAAAACAAAGGTAAAGAATAGCAATTTTTTGAACGTATTTAAGCTGAAATAATGTACCATAACTAATTAAAAATAAAACCGTGAAAGTACATCCAAAAAATGTACCTTACAAATTTTCCGGTTAGCATCGATACAGCAACAATCCAGAACCTGCATCTGAAATATCCGGAAGCTACAGCTATTCCATCGCCAATACCGGGAAGAAAAGAAAAAAATGCAAACCAATCGCCGTACTTGTGAAAACGCGTCATGAAACTATCCAGTTTTTCTTTTTTTATCTTCAGATATTTTTCAATCCATTCGATTTTACCCATACTTCCTAACCAGTAGCAAGTTAAGCCTCCAAGCCAATTTCCTGCAGTAGCAACGAAAACACAGAGCCAAGCATCGAGTCCACTATAAACCAGTGTGGAAAAAACCAACTCTGAACTGAATGGGACAACAGTGGCGGCAAGAAAAGCCGCAATAAACAATCCCAAATATCCAAGTTCGGCAAATTCCATTAAGTGGTGTAATGAAGAAAATTAAAAATTACAAATGCGACATTTACAATACAAAGTATAATCAGTATGATTGAATGCAGTAAACTTTTTTGAAGGGTTAACGGATGCGCTAAAAGCATGGAAAAAGCTATCGCAGCAACACTTAGAAATGTCGGAAAGGCCGATGAATAAAAAAATGCTGTTACTGCACTAAAGAAAATTAACCATATAAAAATTTTCATACGCTGTCTCGTTTGGATAGAATCGAGTCTCAAACTGTTGAGAAAACTTCCTAAACCGATTAACAACAAAATTGAATTTAAAACAATAAATGCAATTTCATGATTTTCATCAAAATGAACCGTCAGTTCAGGAGTGAGGACATTACGCAATTCAACCAACCATGCTTTGTCAGGTTGAAATTCCCAATTAAACCAAAAATATAATATCCAAGGTGTGATAATGCCAAACAGCGATGCCAGAAAAGTTCGCATGGATATGCATTGAAAAAGGAAAAACCCGGCCCAAAAAGCAGGTAATATATAAATAAGCGGAGGTGCAAAAAAACTGCCGATGCCTATGAACATACTGCCTGTAAAAGCTTCGCGTACAGCCTGTTTATTGCGATACATTCCCATGAATATAAGCAGTGAAAATAATACGAACATACTTGCCAAATGATCGGTAAATTTTATATCAAAAGCCGACCATACTGATAATGTCATTAAAAACAAAAAACCATGTAACAATGTACGTGAGCGGATAAGAGAGTATTTTGTGTTGAGTTGTAAAAGAAGAAAAGTGTTAAACAATAAAAGAACAAATCCTGCTGCTTCTATGGTTAGTTTGCTCCATCTCAGTACGTTTTCTATTTCACCAAAAGCAGTATTGTGAACAGGTAGCTGTTGAAAATAATCACGGGTTACAAAGTTAATTGTCCATAATACAACACATGCTACTATAAGCAGCATGGCAAAGGGAATTCCCGGAACTATAAATTTCTGAATAGAAAGTTTCATTGTGTTAGTGTGCTGCAAACTTACATAAAAATAAACATAATCCCGATGAATGTTTGCATTTTTTTTGGTTTATATAACACGTTTGAAAAGAAAATCCCGCTCTGTTTTGGTAAAAGAGCGGGAGGTATTTTTTAAGAATATATTTTCTTGGTTTATTTAAACGTCACTTTAGTGTCCGAATTTAGGTCGAAAACCAATCTAAGATTGTATTTTTTCTTTTTGAAATCGTTTTTAAATTCATGCATACAATCAATGCTGTAGTTGTTATCTTTAGTATGTTCTTCCCAATTCCCTTCGTAAAGTGCCAGATTGACTACTCTAATATTATGTTCACCTTTAGGTATCGATACTGTAACTGAGTTTGGTTTGCTCTGTAATTTTTCTGAAGAAGTTGCTAAAAGTTCACCATCGATGTAAACATTTGTCTTACAAAGATGATCGTAACCTTCTTCAATGTTTTCAAATTTGAAGTCGATTTGAAGCGTTGTAGTTTTTTTTGCCGATAAAAAACCGAGTGGTAATACAGTAATTGCTAAAAGTAAAAGAAATCTTAATTGTGCTTTCATTTTTTTAGATTTTGCTTTATTATGTTGATTAATATATAATTTCTCAATAAACATTTGTATCAACAAAAAGTTCAATCATTAATGATGATAAAAAAACAACTGCCATTCGTTGAATCCGAAGGGCAGTTGTTTAATTCATTTATTAATTCATTTGTTTACAAAGTTTTTCTAAAGTAAACCTCTTTTTTTGAGTAATGCATCGGGTTTTGGATCAGCTCCCCGGAATTTACGGTAAAGCGTCATAGGTTCTTCGGAATCTCCTTTCTCAAGTATGTTCCGACGGAACGATTCTGCACGTTCTTTGTTGTAAATATCACCGGTTTCAACAAATGATTGGTAAGCATCGGCATCGAGCACTTCAGCCCAGGTGTAGCTGTAATAGCCTGCGGCGTAACCACCTGTGAAAATATGATTAAAATATGTACTTCGGTAGCGAACGATTATTTCAGGAATCATTCCAATACGTTTCATCGAGGCATTTTCGAATTCGGTTACATCAAATGTTGTAGTATCTTTCAGCGTGTGGTAGTCCATATCGAGCAATGCCGCCGATAGTAATTCTGTCATTGTAAAACCCTGATTGAAAGTAGATGATTTTTGAATTTTTTCAATCAAATCGTCAGGCATAACTTCGTTGGTTTTGTAATGACGAGCATAAGTTTTCATTACCTGAGGCTCGAAGCACCAATTTTCCATAATTTGTGAAGGAAGTTCAACAAAATCACGTGCAACACTTGTGCCGGCAACACTCGGATAAGTACATTGCGATAGCAGTCCATGCAAGGCATGACCAAACTCGTGGAACATGGTTTCTACTTCATCCATGCTTAACAATGATGGGTTTTGAGCAGTAGGTTTGGTAAAGTTACCTACATTTACAATTATCGGACGCTGATTTTTTCCGTTTTTAATAAATTGTGGTACAATATCGTTCATCCATGCACCGGCACGTTTGCTTTCACGTGGAAAATAATCTGTATAAAGTACTCCTATAAGTGAACCATCTGCATCGGTTACTTCAAAAACTTCAACTTCCGGATGATATATAGGCATTTTATCAAGTTTCTTAAATTTGAGTCCCCATAATTTTCCGGCTAAATCAAAAATTCCCTGACGCACATTTTCGAGTTTAAAGTAAGGACGTAATGCTTCTTCATCGAGGTCAAATTTAGCTTTACGTAATTTTTCGGTGTAGAACCACCAGTCCCAGGGTTCAAGTTTTTCACCTTTTCCTTCTGCATCCATTAATTTTTGTAATTCGGCAGCTTCAGCTTTTGCTTTCGAAACAGCAGGATTCCATACTGTGGACAAAAAATCATAAACAGCCTTTGGAGTTTTTGCCATCGTATTGTCAAGTATAAAGGCGGCAGGCGATTCGAAACCAAGTAATTTTGCTCTTTCAACACGGAGTTTCATGATTTTTTTTATCAACTCCTTGTTGTCATATTCATTATTGTTATCACCTCTTTTTATATAAGCAGTAAGTAAATCTTTGCGCAGTTCACGGTTTTCGCTGTATTGAAGCACAGGTATAAAACTTGCTTTTTGTGTTGTAAATATCCATTTACCTTCCATGCCTTTTTCTTTGGCAGTTTCGGCAGCGGCATCACGCACACTTTGGGGTAAACCTGCAAGATCTTTTTCGTTATCGATTACTTTCTGGTATGCATTGGTTTCTGCAAGTACATTCTGTCCGAATGCAAGCTGCGCCAGACCGAGTTCCTTGTTAATTTCGCGCAAACGGGCTTTGTCAGTTTCACCCAATGCAGCGCCACTGCGAATAAAATTTTTGTAATAATTTTCGAGTACTCTGTTTTGCTCGCCATTTAAATTCAGATTTGCACGATTGTCATACAACTTTTTAACTTTCTGAAAAATCTTCTCGTTCAGATACAAATTGTCGCTATGCTCAGTTAGCAGTGGTGAAATTTCGTTGGCCATCTTCTGCATCTCGTCGTTTGTGTTCGACGAATAAAGATTGAAGAATACCGATGAAACTTTATTGAGCAATTCTCCACTGTATTCGAGGGCTTCGATGGTGTTGGCAAAGGTTGGCTCTTCTGTGTTGTTGGCTACGGCATCAATTTCAGCCTGATGCTGTTTGATACCTTCTTTAAAAGCAGGCATGTAATGCTCGTTTTTAATGCTCTCGAATGGTGGTGCTCCGTATTTGTTCTTGTAGGTCTCAAAAAACGGGTTTTTTTCTTTTCCGCATCCCGTAAGGATTATTGCTGCCATAAAAAATAAAATTACTTTTTTCATTTTGTTTATGTGTTTTTATAATTTTGATAATAAAAATAAGTAGTGGAATTTATTGGCAATTGTAACCAATAAACTGCCCAACAAAGATATATAATTTGGATAAATATGCAAAAATAATTTGCTTTCAAATATTTAAAGCAGTTATTTTGTCCGTTTCAAGTTGTTTTACCAGTGCTTCAATATTTTCAAATTTTTGTTCATCTCTGATTTTCTTCAGAAAACTAATTTCAAGCACTTCATTATAAATGTCGTCTGAAAAATTTATGATATGTACTTCAATACTCATATCATTGCCGGTTATAACAGTGGGACGTTTCCCAATGTTCATCATTCCACGATATATTTTATTGTTCCAAAGTACATCTACAGCATATACAGCATGTTGCGGAAGCAGTTTCTCATTGTTATCGGGTTCTATGTTTGCCGTAGGAAATCCAATTTTCCTGCCCAGTTTATATCCATCGGTTACAATTCCTCTAAATGTATAAGGATAAGAAAGTAACGCATTTGCAATGGTAATATTTCCAGCGGCAAGTGCTTTTCTAATTTCGGATGAGCTAACGTGCGAAAATTGATTTGTGGAATAACGTTCAGCTGGCAGAACTTCAATGCCAATCTCGTTTCCATAAACAAGGTATTGTTCAAAACCATCGGTGCGGTTATGTCCGAAACGATGATCGTGTCCAACAACCAATGTTTTTACATTATATTTATTGTAAAGTATTTTTTGCAAGAAATCGTATGCAGTCATGCCTGCCATTGCATGGTCGAAATTGAGCACAATGCAGGTGTCGATTCCTGTGGATTGAAGCTGAAAAAGTTTCTCATCGAAAGTGGTAAGCAATTGTGGTTGGTAGTCGGAGTGTAAAACTTTACGCGGGTGTACTGCAAAGGTAAAAACCACTGAAGGTAAATTTTTCTCTTCAGCCAGTCGCTTTACCTGATCAATAAGAAAGCGGTGTCCTGAATGAACACCATCGAAAAAACCTACAGTGGCAACACAGCCATTTTCCAATATTTTGGGCAATGCAGTATTCATTATAAAATGTGTTTAGAGCAAATCATTTTTTTCAAGTAACTTGCTGAAATTTTTTTGAATCATTAGGGACAAAGATAAAAAAAAGACTTTACATTTCTGTAAAGTCTTTTCTAACTGTGGGCCCAGTTGGGCTTGAACCAACGACCCCCTGATTATGAGTCAGGTGCTGCTAACCAACTGAGCTATGGGCCCTGCTTTTTCGCAAAATTTTATATCTTTGCAAAGCGAGTGCAAAATTAATAAAATTTGCCGTACTTCAAAAAAAAATCCTCATAAATTTATTAATGACAAGTAATCAACGGATTAAAACAATAATTTTCGATTTTGGCGGAGTAATAATCAACCTTGATTTGCCAAAATGTATTCAAAATTTCAAAAACCTTGGTGTTCACAATGTAGAAACTTATCTGTCGAACTTTGGACAATCGGGTTTTTTTCTGCAATGGGAAAAAGGAGAAATTGGCATTCCTGAATTTAGAAATGAAATTAGAAAAATTGCAGAATTTCCCCTATCTGATGAGCAAATTGATCAAGCCTGGTGTTCTTTCCTTACCGATATTCCGGCACACCGTATTGAATTATTAAAAAAACTACGTCAGCAATATCGACTTTTATTGCTTAGTAATTCAAATCCACTACATGTTGATGTAAGTGCTGCCGGTGAGTTTAAAAAATACGGAGCTCATATATATGATTTTTTCGATAATTGTTATTTTTCATATAAAATTGGAATGACAAAACCTGATGAAGAAATTTTCCAATATGTAATGAAAGATGCCGGAGTAATACCCGAAGAATGTTTATTTATCGACGATGGAAAGAAAAATATCGAAACTGCAGTACGTATGGGCTTCAGAACACATTTGATGAAACAGGGTGATAATCTTGATTTTCTTTTAAGTTTATCATGAACAAAATTTTCGTGATATTTCAAGAAAAATTGAATTTCTAATAAATTAAAGTATATTTTTAGCAACAATCCTATATGAATATTTCAAAACTACTCTTTTCAGCCATACTTATCATAATCTCAATTCATAATTTTTCTCAAAACAAGGTTTCAAAGCGCATCATGGAAATTGGATATACAGACAATCGCACTATGCAGCATCTCGATATTTTGTCTAATCGCATTGGAGGCAGGCCAATAGGTTCCAATGCATACGAAAATGCAACTTACTGGGTAGCATCGCAACTTAAAAAGTGGGGATTGGAAGTGGAAATTCAGGAAGTTGGAGAGTTGCCCGTAGGTTTTAATCGTGGACCTTGGTTTGGTCGCATGTATAGCGATGAATCGTTAACACTCGATTTTGTAACACCTGCATATACATCCGGCACTAAAGGGTTACAGCGAGGACATGTTCTTATCGAACCTAAAACAACGCAGGAATTCGAGCGAATGAGAGGTAAATTAAAAGGTGCTTGGGTGCTTATTTCTGGAGAAAGTAAAGGATTTGCTATCGAAAATTCTATTCGTGCCGATTCGCTGCGAAAGGAAGTTATTGCGTATAACGATACAGTGAAAGATATTTCGAAACGGAAAACAGAACCTGCTCTCTTTTACAAACAAATGTGTGCCGCAGGGGTGCTTGGTTTCGTACAATCAGCTCCCGTACCGCTAGTTTCACTCTATGATCGTGCAAATCTTTACAAGCTGAAGTTTGATAGCTTACCAAGTGTACCCGATATTAAACTGAATGAAAGTCAATTCAGTAAAATACGCGAAAAAGTAGAACGTCGCGAATTTGTTTTACTCGAATTTGATATCCGAAATTATTTCAGACCAGGACCGGTAAAATATCATAATGTTATCGGTAAAATTCGCGGTACTAAATATCCTGATGAATATGTAATGACAGGTTGTCATCTCGACTCTCACGATGCTGCTACAGGAGCGGTGGATTGCGGTACGGGAGTAGCTCCAAATCTGGAAATGGCACGAATGATTATGCTTGCAGGTGGCAATAAACCTGATCGTTCTATTTTGTTTTGTTTCTGGGCGGGCGAAGAATATGGTTTGTTAGGGTCAAAATTCTGGGTCGAACACAACAAAGACAAACTGCCTAAAATATCAAACTATTTTAACCGTGATGGCGGACCTACTGCAGCATCAGGTCTTGCTGTGCCTCAAAACTGGTACGAAGATATTTTGAAATGTACCGAAGGACTTGAAAACTACAATCCCCGAATTCCCTTTAAAGTGGAAATAAGTAATAAACCACAACAACCTGTTCCTGCAACTGCAGGAGGAAGCGATCATGCTTATTTTGCCATGAATGGCGTTCCGGTAGTTTCTTTTGTTAATACCGATCCGTTTGGTTACAATTTCAGTTACCGCGAAATTTGGCATACAACTCGTGACAGATACGATTTGAGTATTCCCGAATATATGGAATACACATCAGTCATTCAGGCAGTTACAGTTTACAACATTGCAAATCTGAAACGATTGCTGCCACGTGATGGACTTTACAAAAATTGATTTTTTAGACCTTAAAACACTTAATACTAAATCAAAAACATTTACATTTGTAAGTCATTCGTAAATATTTTGAGCATTAAACAATTAATAGGCGTTCATTATACCGTACTTGGATGTAAGATAAATTTAATATTTTGAAAAACAATACTTTAATTTGCTTAAAGATGTCAGACTCTTTGATTCTTAAAATTATACCGATATTTATGCTCATATTTGTATCCTGAGGTGTTTCGGCGCAGAGAGTAATTCAAACAGAAACACTGTAGGATATATTGTAAACGGAAGAGTAATGAATTCTAATCGAAATACAATCGGATACATTGAGGATGGTCGGGTAATGAACTCAAGTCGAAACATAATCGGATACATTGAAGATGGACGAGTAATGAACTCAAATCGTAATACAATAGGATATGTAGAAGATGGACGGGTAATGAATTCGAACAGAAATACCTTGGGATATTGCGAAAGTATCAGACCTTTCAATGCTGCACTGTTTTTTTTTTACTGATAATTTATTCTTTGATATCTCTTTCAAAATTATATTAAAAACATTTTCAAAAAGTACTTTTTTCTTGTTTTCTGCTTGTCAAAGACAGAATTTTTCAAAAAAATCACCTATAAACAAAAAAAAGACATGTTTTTTTAAAAATATCTCCTTTTTACTGTTGTAAAAAACTAATTTTAATTATATTTGCACGTACTAACACGTAAATTTAATAACTAACTAAATTTGAAAAACAATGGAAGAACTGGTAAAAAAAATCGCTGGAGCTTACGAAGCATTTGCAAAAGATGCAGCTGCTCAGGTTGAAAAAGGTAACAAAGCTGCAGGAACACGTGCACGCAAAGTTTCACTCGATCTCGAAAAACTGTTAAAAGAGTTCAGAAAAGTATCAATCGGCGAAGCTAAAAAATAATTGATTACCATTCAATTTATAAAAAACAGCCGATTTTTTCTGTTTTTTTGCTTAAAGTACAAACACCCTCTGATTGTAATAAATCAAGAGGGTGTTTTAATTTTTTATAAAATAAAAAAATCAATATATTAGCTTTTTAATAAAAAGAAAAGAATAAACCAAAAAACTATAAAGCAATTTTATAATATCTGTGTTTAAAATTGCTTTGCTACTGAATAAATTTGCCAAAAGCTATTAGTCAACTAAAAACCTTAACTCTTAATTGTTTTACTATCCAAAAAATGAAGAATTACTTCTTTCAGTAAGCGTTTGATCACAAAATTTCTGATTTTCGAACAATGAATTTAAGTAAGAATTGATAATGGTAGTAGAAATTAGTTGAAGCAATGCATTTTTAACAAGCACAAGTTCATCCACCGAAACACCTTTATTGGCTAAAGATTTAATCTCGATATCCTCCTTTTTCTGTTGAATGATGCAATACAATTCTGCACATGACACTTCCTTTAATCTCAACATTGAAATCCATTTTTCAATTTCAGGTTTCATTTCAAGTACAATTCTTTGGGCATCTTCTCTAATTTCATCACGGTAATTTACTATCGACGATTGGGTTATAAAATTTACTTCTCTTTTAATTCGATTGTAAATTCTCTGAAAACCGAGTTTTTGTGTGTTGTTCATAATATCAATTTTTTATGGAAGTTGAACAAAAAAAAAGCACCTTAACTCATTAACTTTCATTTATAAAACAACTTTTAATAGACAAAAGTTTAATGCTCTTTATGAAAAACACTACATGAACTGATAAATTTTTAAAAAAAACGGAATTTCCCGTTTTTGGTGGAAAACTCCGTTTATAAATTAAGAAAGAAACAATTATCTTAAAAAAATCTTTGTTTAAAAAATGACTTTCTCAACACGATTGCCAACTTTAACTAACAATATGCCTTTGGCTTCAATGGCTATACTATTCAATCCTTCTACACTCTTTTTATTTATTAGACGCTGTCCAATAGAGTTGTAAATTTCAACAATTTCTCCTGCTAAAGAATTGAACATAACTTTTCCATCTTGAACATAAATATTGTTCCGTGTTTTGGTTTGTTCAATTCCTGTATGTTTTGAAGTTACTACAGCAATTTCGTTTGATACAGGTGAAGAGTACGATCCGTTTTTCGCTATAACTGTGTAGAAATATTCTGTATCAGACATAAGTCCTGAAATGTTTTTTTCAGAATCTGATAGTAAAGTAAACGGAGAACCATCAATATGCAACAATGAAGTACCTGCACCAGACATTGTATGTGAACCTAAATTATCAATATAATCCTGCGTATATACATCCCATTCGGTTGCCAGCGTTGGAAAACCACTTTCGGGATTTACGGTTACACCGCCGGTTACAGTACTTTTACGCACAAGAGTTTTATCGAGTGTAGAATAACCACCTGTAGCAGACCATTCTGTACCAGGATCCTCACCTACTCTACCAATGATATCAATAATTGTTTCACCTTTTTTAAGGACAATTGCATCATCGCCATTGAAATATGTTACAGTACTTGGCGCATCTCCTACAGCCTGAATTGCAGCGTTTGCCGAAGAGTTATATATTACATAAACATCGTTATGATTTAAAATACCCGTCATAGAGAGCATATTACCAACCGCTGCTGAACCATTACTGTAAAGTTCAACTTTGTACTGTGATAAATCTACAGCAGCACCGGTGCCATTATAAATTTCTAATGCTTTATTATTGCTTGAACCTTCAACATATTCGGAGAAGAATAAGTCCGATGCAACTATACCGCTTGAGCTTTTTCTATAAACACTAAGTTCAAAAGAAGTAGCACCATCAACAGGCTCCCAGCTGGCAGTAAAACCTGTAGGACTAACTCCTGTAGCATCTGTAGCTTCCGGAGTCTTTAAGGTTGCTG
>CAYNGF010000030.1:11531-32377 GCA_964396515.1 uncultured Paludibacter sp. | reverse complement strand
AGACAAGAAACAAATTAGCCGAAGAACTTAGCATTAATCCGATTTTAGCCCAATTGTTAGTACAAAGAGGGATAAATACGTTTGAAGATGCACGTAATTTTTTTCGCCCTGATCTTGCCAATTTGCATGACCCGTTTCTTATGACGGACATGGATAAAGCCGTCGACAGGCTTACACGTGCCATGCGCCATAACGAAAAAATACTCATTTATGGCGACTACGATGTAGATGGAACTACATCAGTTTCGTTGGTATATAAATTTCTGAAACGGTATTACTCCAATGTAGGATTCTATATTCCCGACCGTTATAACGAAGGTTATGGTGTTTCATACCAAGGCATTGATTACGCTGCTGAAAATAATTTTAAATTAGTTATTGCACTCGATTGTGGTATAAAAGCAGTTGAGAAAGTTCGACATGCCAAAACATTAGGTGTTGACTTTATCATTTGTGATCATCATACTCCCGACGATGAACTACCGCCAGCAGTGGCAGTGCTCGATCCAAAACGCTCCGACTGCACTTATCCATACAAACATCTGTCAGGTTGCGGTGTAGGCTTTAAACTTTTACAGGCTTTTTCATTGCGTAATAATATCGATTTCGAGGAATTAACTCCATTTCTGGACTTACTTGCCTTAAGCATTGCTTCAGATATAGTTCCTATAACCGGCGAAAATCGTATTTTGGCATATTACGGTTTAAAACAACTTAACACAAACCCAAGTACAGGTGTAAAAAGTATTATTGAAGTGTGCGGGCTTACGGACCGTGAAGTTACTATCAGCGATATTGTATTCAAAATTGGTCCACGCATTAATGCATCAGGACGTATGAAACTTGCTACAGAAGCAGTAGAATTACTCATCACCAATAATCCAGCTTTTGCCCGCGAAAAAAGCGATACAATTAACGAGTATAATAATGACCGTAAGGACCTTGATAAAAACATTACAGACGAAGCTATCATGCTCATTGGTGCCGATGAAAGTTTTAAAACTCGCAAATCTATTGTAGTCCACAAACCCGATTGGCATAAAGGCGTTATTGGAATTGTAGCATCGCGTTTGTCCGAAGAATTTTACAAACCTTCCATCGTGCTTACTAATTCTAACGGGCTTGCTTCCGGTTCAGCACGTTCGGTTTCCGGTTTCGATATTTATAAAGCAATTGACTCTTGTCGGGATTTACTTGAGAATTTTGGCGGACACATGTATGCTGCAGGATTATCGATGAAAGAAGAAAATGTTCAGTTATTTTCTGAAAGGTTTGAACAATATGTAGCTGAAAATATCCTTGAGGAACAAACGTATCCGCAAATTGACATAGATGCAACGCTCCAGTTTTCGGATATTACTCCAAAATTTTATCGCGTTCTAAAACAATTCGGACCTTTCGGTCCCGGAAATATGAAACCAGTATTTGCTTCAAAAAAAGTTTTTGATTACGGTACCAGCCGGCTGGTGGGCAAAGAACAGGAACACCTTAAACTCGAACTGACCGATGCAAGTTGCGAAAATGTTATCAATGGCATTGCTTTTGGTATGTACGCATATAATGCTCATTTAAAAGCACTTAACCCGCTGGACATTTGTTATACAATTGAAGAAAATAATTTTAACGGGAATACAAACATTCAATTAATGATTCGGGATATAAAAATTGAGGGTGAAATATTGTAAGAATTATTCGTGCTGGGTAATTCACCTTTTTTCTGTTGCATATTTTTTTATGCATTGTTCATTATTTTTTTTCAGAATCAATAATAGCAATTTTAAAAAATAACTGCCAGGAAAAATTTTTCTACAAATCAACATGCGAATCAGGATTTTCTGTTTTTATTATTTCAGTTAATTCAGAATTTTCTTCGGTTTCGCGTAGCACAAATCTCTTGTAGTACGATATGATTAAAGTTGTAAGAGGTAGTGCTACAATCAAACCAATCATTCCCATAAGTGAACCCCAGATAGAAAGTGAAAGTAAAATTACTGCCGGATGCAAACCTGTAACTTTTCCCATAATGCGAGGGACAAGTATCAAATCCTGGGTGCCTTGCACAATAATAAAAACGATAAAAAGTCCGAGAAAAGCAGAGAGAAAACTTTGCCCTGTTTGTGCCGATTGTAACAAAACCAGCAAAAGAGCAGGAACCACTGCAATTGTCTGGAGGTAAGGAACCAAATTGAGCATGCCTACAAAAAGCCCGAATACTATAGCCATAGGCAACCCTATAATGGTAAATCCAATAGAGAACATTATCCCTACAATAAGCGCTATCAACGCCTGTCCCCGAAAATATCGGTTCATTCCTGATTGTATATCATCAAAAATTTCACTGCCTAAAGTTCGGTATTTGGGTGGAATAATATTTTTAATGCCATCAGCTATTTTTTCATAATCGAGTAATATAAAAACTAAATACAGAAAAATGATAATTACCACAGTAATTCCCAAAAGAAAACTCATCGAACCATTCAAAACACTCCAAAGTTGAGGCGCAATTTTCCGTAATGCAGACATCAATCCTTCATTAGCCATTATCGATTGAAAATTCAGATTTGCCAGAAATTCACGGATTTCATTTTGCCAGACTACAGGTAAAAAATTATCCAAATTTACTCCCTGCGCATAGTTTGTTATTATTTGAGCAATATTGGAAATTTCGTTGGCTATGCGTGGTACGATTAAAAACAATGACCCAACAATGATGGATGCTAAAAGCAACAATGTTGCTGCAACTGCCAGAAAACGATATTTCAATTTCAAGCGGAACTGAAAAAAAAGTACCAAAGGATCGAGCATATAAGCTAAAAGCAATGCTATGAAAAAAGGCAATAGTACACTGCTTAATCGTCTCATTAACAAGAAAATGACAATAAGAACTGAAATTCCGATTATGAGTCGTACTACTCTGTCGAACGTGTAAGGTTGTGTTTTTTCAGCCATAATTCTTTTTTAGTTAACAAAAGGGCATGAATTGAAATTTATTTTTTCTTAATCTGATTAAAGCAATTGCGACAAATGGGTTCATACTCAGCCATTTCACCTAATAAAACACGTTTATCACTATCCACTAATCTATGCGAAACGTAAGCCAATGATCCGCATCGTACGCAAATAGCATGCACTTTATATACATCTTCGGCTACAGCACATAGAGCAGGCATAGGGCCGAATGGTATGCCTCGAAAATCCATATCGAGCCCTGCTACAATTACCCGTATTCCCTGATTGGCAAGTTGTGTACAAACATCAACTAATCCATCGTCGAAAAACTGTGCTTCGTCTATGCCAATCACATCCACATCGCCCGACATAAGCAGAATACTTCCGGAAGATTCAACCGGTGTTGAACGTATCGAGTTCTTATCGTGCGAAACTACTTCATCTTCGGAATATCTGGTATCGATTTTTGGCTTGAAAATTTCAACGGATTGTTTGGCAAATTGCGCTCGTTTCAGTCGACGTATCAACTCTTCTGTTTTACCTGAAAACATAGAGCCACAGATAACTTCAATACTTCCTCTTCGCGTTTGACAAGGCTGGTTCAATTCGGAATAAATCATTGCTGTTTAATTGTTTTTTCTTTTTTGTGTTTTGTAATTCTTGTTATTATTGTAATTTTACAGCGGGAAATTAGCTTTGCTGATTTAGAACATCGCTAAAATTCGCAGAAAATAATATTTGCAAAAATAAAAAAATAGTTATGTAAAAAAAGATTTAACGAGAAAAAAGATATGAACAGAAAATTATTGGTTAGTTTGCTACGAAAAAGCATTGAAGAATTGGAGATGATTACCGATGGCTTTATGGAAATGGACGAATATCCTCATGTAATTTTACAATTAGCTAAACGTAAAACCGAAGATATACAATCTATTATTGAACAATTATCGGAACTAAAACCGATACAAACTTTTACTACAACTCAGGTATCTGAATTAACTTCTACCTTTTCACCCGAAATTGAAAAGATTGTTGAAAAAGATGAACATGATGTAAAAATATCAAATCAAAATGCTGAGCCAAATTTTAGAGTAGAAGAATCGAAAAACTTAGAAGAACAGCCACCGATAATTCAACCGGAACAAGAACCGACGATACAAAAAGCTGAAGAATCTCTGAAAGTTATAGAACTTGAAGATACTATTGAATTGCTCAACGAAATAGAAATCAACGATGTTTTTGCTGAAGAAGAAGGCATGAAAACTATTGAATTGGATGAACTTGAAGAAATAAACGCAAATGTCAGAAAGGATAGTTCTAATTCAGAAGAAATTTCAGAATCTGAAGTTATACCTACGCAAGAGCCTCAAACGCCTCCTGTAAGAAAAGAATTGCGTGTTGAAGAGCTGCTAAATAAAACCACATCAGAAGAAAACAAAATTGTAACACTTGCCGATAAAATAGCACCATCGAAAATATCGCGCAGCGAAAAACTTTCGCAGGCTGACAATTCACTAAGCGCTTCTTTAGCGAATAAAAAAATCGACGATATAAAACAGGCTATCAGCATTGGCGACCGTTTCAGGTTTCAACGTGAACTTTTTGGAGGTAATGGCGAAGACATGAATAAAACGTTGAATTATATCAATCAACTTGCTTCGCTTGAAGAGGTTCTGTCATTTCTTCATAATAAATACAAATGGGTTGAAGATGATAATGATGTGATAGATTTCATGCAGATTGTGAAACGGAGATTCAGTTAAAAATTACTCAGCATATCGTCAAGAAGAAATTCAACTTTCAAAAAAATTAAATTTACCTTTTAGTTCATACATAATGAAGCTTTTTATTGTTCCTACTCCTGTTGGAAATCTTGAAGATATGACACTGCGTGCAGTGAAAGTTTTGAAAGAAGCGGATTTAATTCTGGCTGAGGACACCCGTACCAGCGCTTTTTTATTGAAGCATTTTGAAGTAAAAACGCCCATGCTTTCACATCATAAATTCAACGAACACAAAACGGTAGAAGGTGTGATTCAGCGTATTAAAAGCGGACAAAAAATAGCTCTCATTTCCGATGCAGGAACGCCTGGAATTTCTGACCCCGGTTTTCTTTTGGTACGTAAGTGCATCGACAATGAAATAGAAGTGGAATGTTTGCCTGGCGCTACAGCTTTTGTTCCTGCATTAGTATGTTCAGGTTTACCTTCAGACAGATTTTGCTTTGAGGGGTTTCTACCACAAAAAAAAGGCAGACAAACCCGATTGCATGCATTGAGAGATGAAAAACGAACAATGATTTTTTACGAATCTCCATTCCGACTTGTGAAAACTCTCATCCAATTTACAGAAGTTTTCGGCCCGGAACGTCAGGTTTCGGTATCCCGCGAAATTTCTAAACTCTACGAGGAAACCCAAAGGGGCACACTTGTCGAAATTGCTGCTCATTTTACAGCTCATCCTCCTAAAGGAGAAATAGTTATTATTGTTGCAGGTTCAGAATAATAACATTAACTTTGCACAGTGAAAAATCAGTTGTAGCTTGTCTTTAAACAGCTAATTACATAATTGTAACACAACATTTTAAGAATTTAATTGTTTATTATTTAGAATTTATTCAATATACATATATCGAAATGAAATTTTATATTTTCCCTTTTTTGATTTTTTTTCTGTTGCTAACAAACACTTCATGCATAAAACAAACAGCAGAATATCAAGCTCTTAAAGAACAAAATGATTCATTGATAAGAGCAAAACATCAGATGCAGGCTGAACTCGATGAGTTCATGTCGGCAATAAATCTTATTGAACAAAACATCGAAAAAATAAAAAGTGCTGAAAATATAGTAACATTACAATCGGCAGGAGAAGAACTCGACGATGATACTCGTAACAAAATAAATCAGGACTTAATGTATCTGAACGAAATGCTCAAAGCAAATCGTGAAGAATTAGCAAAACTAAAGAAAAACCTGAGAAACAGCGCCATAAAAACTACTGAACTTGAGCGTTCATTAGCACGTCTTTCAAAAGTACTCGAGGAAGAAAGCCAAAAAGTTAAGCTATTGTATGAACAACTTGCACAAAAAGATTCGTTGATTGCTCAGTTGGGAAGTACTGTTGAAGAGTTGGGCAGCGATATTGAAGAATTAAAAACAGAAAACGAAAAAAAACAGGAAGTAATTAAAGAACAGGATGAAACCATCAATACTGCATGGTATGTTTTTGGAACACGCAAAGAGTTACGTGACCAAAAAATTGTAACTTCCGACGGGCTTTTCCGTCCGCAAAGAGTGCTCGAAAGTGATTTCAACAAAAATTACTTTGTGAAAATTGATGCACGCAAAATAAAATCAATTCCATTATATTCAACTCGTGCAAAAATACTTACGAATCACCCCCGTTCATCATATACATTGGAAAAGGAAAACAATAATTTCGTGCTGATTATTGTTGATTATCAGGAATTCTGGAGTATAAGCAAATATCTTGTAGTAGAGGTTGATTAAAGTTGATTAAAATGTTACATTCTTTACTGAATGTTTTTCTAATCTTTAAATATTTTCGGGTAATCCATTTCCATCTCAATTTATTCTGAAAAATTCAGCAGGAAAATATAAAACAGTATTTATTGATCTCGACGATACAGTATGGGATTTTCATTCCAATGCCCGTCTTTCACTGGAAGAAATGTACTCAAACCGTCGTCTCGACAATTATTTCTCCGGCTTTGATGAGTTTTTCCGTATTTACGCCAAACGAAATATCGAACTTTGGGAAGCTTACGGCAAAGGTGAAATTACGCAGGATTTCCTGAAATCAGAACGTTTCAGATATCCACTTGCCAAAATGGGTGTGGACGATCAACAATTAGCAGAAGAAATAGGCAAACAGTATCTCGAAATTTTACCTACAAAAACCGTTCTTATGCCTCATGCACGAGAGGTGTTAGAGTATTTATCGGCAAAATATCCACTTACATTACTTTCAAACGGATTTACCGAAGTTCAGTATAAAAAAATCCGAAGCAGTAACATTGAGCATTATTTTACTCATGTAGTATTGTCGGAAGCAGCTGGTGCACTTAAACCGGATAAAAAAATTTTTGATTACGCGCTGCAACTGAATAGCACAACAGCCTCCGAAACTATTATGATTGGTGATAGTTATGTTGCTGATATTGAAGGAGCACGAAATGCAGGTATCGACCAAATTTATTATCCGCTAAATAAAAACGAATCCATAGAAAACAAACCTACAACATATCGGATAAATTCACTCAGTGAGGTTTTTGAGATTCTTTGATTGGTGAATTAATTTATGGTTTATCAGTTTATAAAGTCCGTTCTCTGTCGTCTGTCGTTTGTCGTCAAAAAAATAAAAAAATGAAAAAACACATTATTTCAACTTTCGCATTAGCTCTTGTTTCATTGGTTGCTTTTTCGCAGCAATACAACGATTACTTTACTTCGGCAGCCTGTCGTGTCGATTTTATGTTTTGTGGCAATGCGGTTAAAACTGATGCTCATTTAGTGAAAATAAAAAAAGAACCTGAATGGGGCGGAAGAAAAAAGCATTTGTCAGAAAACCTGAATTTGGGACAATATCGTGTACAAGTATTTGATAGTTTATCAAACAGTTTGATTTATACCGAAGGATTTAGCACACTTTATTTCGAATGGCAAACTACAGCCGAAGCAAAAAAAGTGAATAAATGTTTCGAGCAATCAGTCCAGTTCCCTTATCCAAAAAAATCAGTAAAAGTTCTGATTGATAAAAGACTTGATATTGATAAATGGGAAAATTTATTGCAATTCACTTTTTCTCCTGACGATAAATTGATATCGAATAAACCTTCGGTAACAGCTCAGGTAAAAGAAATTTTCAAAAACACCTCTCCCGACCGTGCTGTGGACATCGCTGTTATTGCCGAAGGTTATACAGATAAGGAAATAAAAAAATTTTATGACGATGCCCGTAAACTTGCCGAAAGTATTTTTACCCACGAACCATTTAAAAGTTATCGCAATCGAATTAACGTTTATGCCATAGCTGCCCTTTCGCACGAAAAAGGAATTTCAATGCCTCAGAAAGACGATTGGAAAAATACGGCTGTTGGTTCGCACTATTATACTTTTTACGAACCTCGTTATCTCACTACTCCAAATGTTTTTACAGTTCGCGATTATGCATCACTTGTACCTTACGATGCTATTTATATTCTTGCCAATACCCCTGAATACGGTGGAGGTGGAATTTACAATTTCTATGCGCTTGCTTCCTCGGGAAGTAAAAGAGCCAAAAATGAAGTTATTGTACACGAATTCGGACATTCGTTTGCCGGATTGGCTGACGAATATTTCCGCGAAGGTGCCGATGTACTCGATGCAATGTACGATTTAAATCAAGAACCATGGGAACCGAACATAACTTCTCTTGTAAAGTTCGATATTAAATGGAAAAACGATTTAAATCCGTCAACCCCAATTCCAACGCCTGTAAATGAAGAAAACAAATCAAAATTGGGAGTATTCGAAGGTGGAGGCTACCTTACAAAAGGAATGTTTCGACCTGCATATGATTGTCGTATGCGTACAAACGAGGCAAAAGCATTTTGTCCGGTTTGTTCCAAATCTGTTGAAAGAGTGATACTTTTTCTAACGGAATAAATCCTTACGTTTACATTTAAAAAGTAATCAATATCACAAAATGAATTAGTTTACTGTCATCGTTTTTTTGTATTTTTGCATTACTTAATATTAAATACTGATGAATAAAATAATTTCAAAGGAAAATTTTTCAGAAAAAGTCGTAAAGTTCGAAGTAGAAGCACCTCTTGTTGCAAAATCGCGTAAAGCCGGACATTTTGTAATGGTAAAAGTTGGTGAAAAAGGCGAACGAATTCCGCTTACAATTGCCGATGCTGATGTTCAACGTGGTACAATCACGCTTGTGGTACAAAAAATGGGTGTATCTTCAACAAAACTTTGCGATTTGAATGAAGGCGATTATATTACCGACCTTGTTGGTCCACTGGGAAAAGCTACGCATATTGAAAACTACGGAACTGTGGTTTGTGCTTGCGGAGGTGTAGGAACTGCACCTATGATGCCAATTGCTGCAGCGCTCAAACAAGCCGGGAATCGTGTGATAACTGTTCTTGCTGCACGTACAAAAGAACTGATAATTTTGGAAGAACAGATGAAAGAATATTCTGATGAAGTGATAGTAATGACCGACGATGGTTCTTATGGCAATAAAGGATTGGTAACCAATGGGGTGGAAATGGTAATCAACCGCGAAAAAGTGAATTTATGTGTTACTATCGGTCCTGCCATAATGATGAAATTTGTAAGTTTGCTAACCAAAAAATACGAAATTCCAACTATGGCATCATTGAACACAATTATGGTTGACGGAACCGGAATGTGTGGCGCTTGTAGGGTTTCGGTGGGTGGAAAAACAAAATTTGTTTGTGTTGATGGTCCTGAGTTTGATGCCCACAAAGTTGATTTTGATGAAATGTTGATGCGTCTTGGAGGATACCGTGATATTGAACGCGAAGAAATGGAGAAACTGGAATGTAAAAGCGGAGCGAACGTGTAGAAGTTTCAGGGTTCAAAGGTTTCAGGGTTCAAAAGTTTCAAAAGTTTCAGGTTTTATAAGTTGAACTTATTATCAAAATTTCTTATTTTCCATTATCAAAACAAAAATCAACCAACATAAATGAATTTAGCAGAAGAAAGAGCGCAGGAATGGCGCGAGGAGTTGCGAAAAAAAATGAAGGCAAAAGATAGAACAAGTTTACCGCGAGTTCACATGCCCGAATTGGATCCTGAATATCGCAGTAAAAGTCGCAAGGAAGAAGTAAACCTTGGATTAACTCCCGAATTGGCGATGCAGGAAGCTCAACGCTGTATCGACTGTGCCGATCCTTCGTGTATGCAGGGTTGTCCTGTTGGAATTTATATTCCAAAATTTATCAAACAAATCGAAATTGGCGATTTTGCGGGCGCAGCACGTACACTGAAAGAAACTTCTGCACTGCCGGCAGTTTGCGGGCGCGTTTGTCCGCAGGAAAAACAATGCGAAGAAGTTTGTATTCATGTGAAAATGAAAAAGGAACCTGTGGCAATTGGTCATCTTGAGCGTTTTGCAGCCGATTGGGAACGCGAAAGCGGAAATATCTCAGTACCTGAAATTGCAGAGCCTAACGGAATGAAAGTAGCTGTGGTAGGTTCAGGTCCTGCAGGTTTATCATTCGCAGGAGATATGGCTAAAATGGGTTACGATGTTACAGTTTTCGAAGCGTTACACGAAATTGGAGGCGTGCTCAAATATGGAATACCCGAATTTCGTTTGCCCAACAAAATAGTGGATGTTGAAATTGATAACCTCAGGAGCATGGGTGTAAAGTTTGTCAATAATTGCATCGTTGGTAAAACAATCACTATTGAGGATTTAAAAGAAGAAGGTTTTTTGGGCGTGTTTGTAGGAAGCGGCGCGGGATTACCGCGTTTTATGAATATAAAAGGTGAAAATCTCGTTGGCGTTATGTCTTCGAACGAATACCTTACCCGTGTAAATTTGATGGATGCCGCGAGCGAAGATTCGGATACGCCGGTTTTAAAAGGCAAAAAAGTTGCGATTATCGGTGGTGGAAATACCGCAATGGACTCCGTACGTACTGCAAAACGCCTTGGTGCGGAAAGATCGATGATTGTTTATCGCCGTTCCGAAGAAGAAATGCCGGCACGTATCGAGGAAGTGAAGCATGCCAAGGAAGAAGGAATAGAATTTATGACCTTGCGTAATCCTATTGAATACATTGGCAACGAGCAAGGTAGGGTAACTCACATGGTGCTGCAGGTTATGACACTTGGTGAACCAGATGAATCTGGACGTCGCTCACCTGTTGAAGTTCCCGGACAAACCGAAACCATAGAAGTGGACGAGGTAATTGTAAGCGTTGGTGTTTCACCAAATCCGCTGATACCGCAGTCGGTAAGCGGACTCGAAGTTACAAAATGGGGAACGTTGGTTGTGGATAAGGATACGATGCAAACTTCCATTCCAATGATTTTTGCCGGAGGCGATATCGTTCGAGGCGGGGCAACCGTAATTTTGGCCATGGGCGATGGTCGAAGAGCCGCTAAAGCTATGGATGAGTGGATAAAATCGAAAAAAATCTGAGTAAATTTGTATAATTTAGTGTTTATAAAATCAAAAAAAGAAATCTTTAAATGAGATTTCTTTTTTTATTAAATGTTTGTACTCAACTTGATAAATGGTAAATCCCTCTTACCATTCCCATTTCACTTTTGCATAGATATTTCTGCCCGGTTCGAGGCGGTTAATTCCACGAGCGGTATTCAAAAAGTTGTAATATGCCTGATTCAGAATGTTATCGACACCTGCAAAAAGCGTAAATGCGGATTGCTTAACCTTAATTGACGCTGACTTCAGTTGTGTATTAAGAATCACATATCCATCAACTGCTTTTTCATTTGCCGCTAAGTCGGTTTTTGCTTTGGTTGCCAGAGCGGAAAATGAAATATCAAACAATTTATCGAGATGATAATTCAAGGTGATTTCTCCCCGCATGGGTGGAATTTGAGGTAAAAACGATCCATCGCTCATATCACGGGCATTAACGTAAGAAAAATTTGAATTCAGACTGAAATTTTGATTTATAAACCATAAAAGTTCAGCCTCAGCGCCGGCAAACAATGCTTTATTGACATTGGTATTAATAAGTGCCGGAACCTGCGTTCCTCCTTTGTTGTATGTTCCGCTTTTTTCTGTAATCAAATCGAAAAGATAATTGGCAAACACATCCAATTTAAGCAGTATTTTTCTTCCTTTTAGCAGATATTCCAAATTCGAGAAAAGTCCTTTTTCAGGTTTTAAGTCCGGATTGCCTACGCGTAAAGTTCCTGCCTGATCGATGTATTTAAACCTTTCTTCGATGGAGGCTACCCTGTAAGCATTACCAAGCGAAAGTACAAAACGGTTACGTGACGTAGGAGTATATTCGAAATCAAGGTGTGCAGCATAAGAAATTTCATTACTCACTTCGGGATAAAATAAAATAGCAGAATTACGTGCTAGTTCAGTGCGTTTTCCATCTTTAATTTTGTAACGAAAAACCTCGGCGAAAGCTGTATCGTTTGAAGTGCGGATATAATCGAGCCTTATACCTGTATTAATTGTAAAATATTTAGGAGAAATAACCCATCTGTACTGTGCGAATATTCCTGCATCAAGCACTTTGGCATTGGGTGTAGGTTGTTCGCCTATAAAAGTAGTATCCGTTGGGAAAATCATTCGAACCCTGCGTGTCTTGGCGTCGCGTGTCCATGTTTCAGCGCCAATTTTCATGGTGTTATAGTCGTTAAAATACAAGTCGGCAACGGCTTTAGCTCCCGTAGTTGTATTTAAACTCGAGGGTAAAATACGCGTTGTAGCATTCACACGGTTTTCAACATCGCGGGAAATATTTTGAGTATATGCTTTTAAACTTAATTGTTTTACAACATCGGTAAGGTCTGAAAAAGTATATTCACCATTGAATTGATTGCGTTTTACGCCCAGGTAACGCACCACTGCAGTTGGAGGAAACGCACTTCCACCCGGTAAACCCACATCCCATGCTTCGAAATGGTTGTAATTTACGTGCAATTGTTGATTTTCTGCATATTTCACTCCACCTTTCAAACCCCACGAAGCATCGTTAAACTGACTGTTTGTGATTATACCGTCTGGAGTCGATGTGTTTTGGGCTGTCCGATAACTTCCGTTCACCATCAAATACCAGTCGGAGTTTGTGAGTTGTACCTGCGCATTGCTTGACCAGAGATTATTTACAGTATTAAATCCTGAACTTATTTTTCCATGCCTTTGCAGTGTAGAAGAAAAATTAGGCCGATAGGAAACAAAATTTACTACTCCGCCCATTGCTCCTGTCCCGTAAAGAACCGATGCAGCTCCTTTGATTACTTCAATTTTTTCAAGCGCGTTTACATCAACAGTCGAAAGTGCAGCTGCAATGTCAGTGGCTGTTAACAAACGATCATTATCGGTAAGAATAAGCAGACGTTGCTCTGAAATTCCTCTGATGTTTACCGAAGTAGCCCAAATTCCATCGCGCGAAAGCGCAACACCGGGTGCATGTTGCAATGCATCAGCAGGAGTGAATGGCTGTAAACGTTCGATTTTATTATTACTAACTTCAGTGTATGGTAGCGAAAGGCTGTTGGCATTCAGTCCATAAACGGTAATTTCATCAATTTCACGATTTCTTATACTATCCGCAGTGGGTGTTTTCGCGTTCAAAATGTTTCCGTTAAACGTTAGGCAAATGAATAAAGCAAGCAGTATAGAAGTTTTTTTCATTTTAATATAATTTTGACGAATGACAACAGACAACAGAACAAGACGAAAGTTGAAATCTCATAAAAGTATTATTTCAGAGCTCATACTAATGACTTTTAAACTAAAATTTGATGACTCTCAGCTTTTTTACTTTCGAATACAAAAGTACACAAAAAAATTATCCACTTTCTGTTTGTCGTTCTACTAAAGATTATAAAATGTTAAAATAGAGGATTTTGTATTTAAAATTCGTTTAGTGTGTTTATTATTAAAAATTCTGCCTGATTGTTGTAAAGCAGAAAACTAGTTGTGATTAAATTTCGTTTCCTCTCACTGGTCATTTTCAAATAAAGTAAACTGATTTTATAGCTTATTTTTGATTATTAGCGTTAATTTCATATTTTTGTATAAATTCTAAATTAAAATTACTTTCGATGATAAAAAAGTCAATATTTACAGCAATATTTTCATTTAGTTGGGCAGCCATTTTTGCATGTACCAATTTCTTAGCAGGGAAAGGTGCTACAGTCGATGGTTCTACCTTAATCAGTTATTCCGCTGATTCCTATTATTTGTTTGGTGCATTGTATCATTATCCTGCGAAAACTTATCCGGCAGGTACTATGCTTGATATACATGAATGGGATACGGGAAAATATCTTGGTAAAATTAAGCAGGTAGAAAAAACCTATTCCGTAATCGGCAACATGAACGAATATCAGGTAGCGATTGGCGAAACCACTTTTGGAGGTCGTGAGGAATTGATTGACACAACCGCCATTATGGATTATGGAAGTCTGATTTATATAGCATTGCAACGTTCGAAAACTGCCCGCGAAGCAATTAAAGTGATGACCGATCTTGTTGCTGAATATGGCTATTATAGCTCCGGAGAATCTTTTTCGATTGCCGACCCCAATGAGGTTTGGATTATGGAAATGATTGGCAAAGGACCAAATAACAAAGGTGCGGTTTGGGTGGCTTTACGATTACCTGATGATTGCATATCGGCACATGCCAATCAGGCACGTATCACCACTTTCCCGCTCGACGATAAAACCAACTGCATTTACTCCGATGATGTAATTGCTTTTGCTCGGGAAAAAGGTTATTTCAAAGGTAAAAATAAGGATTTTAGTTTTTCGGATGTTTACGCACCATTGGATTACAGCGCATTACGTATTTGCGAAGCAAGGGTTTGGAGTTTTTTTAATCGTATCGACTCAACGATGAATCGATACAAAAGCTACGTTAAAGGAGAAACTGCCGAACGTATGCCGCTTTGGATTAAACCTGCCAAAAAAGTAAGTGCTCAGGATTTTAAAAATCTGATGAGGGATCAATATGAAGGAACTGAATTTGACATGACGAAAGGCGTAGCAGCGGGACCTTTCGGATCCAAATTACGTCATAGTCCGCTAAGCTTTAAGGTAGATACAGTTTTGTATTACCACGAAAGACCTATCGCAACACAGCAGACCGGTTTTACTTTTGTGGCTCAAATGCGCAGTTGGCTGCCCGATCATATTGGAGGAATTCTATGGTTTGGGGTGGACGATGCTGCAAGTAGTTTATATGTACCGATGTATTGCAGCATTACTGAAATTCCATGGTGCTACAACGAAAGAAATGGTCATTTGCTTGAATACTCTCCTACATCGGCTTTCTGGATTTACAATCAGGTGGCAAATTTTGCTTACGGTAAATACTCCTACATGATGACTGATATACGTAAAGTCCAAAAACAATGGGAAGATGATTTCAACCGTTTAGTACCGGCTATTGACAAAGTAGCTTTAAGCATGAATCAGGATGATGCCCGACAATTTCTTACTTCATTCAGCAATTTACAGGCAGAAAATTCTACCGCGGCATGGAAAAAACTCGGTGAATATCTGTTGGTGAAATATATGGATGGAAACATCAAAAAAGAACAGAATGGAAAATTTGTTCAGAATGAATTTCACATCCCACAATCGATTATCAGAGCCGGTTATCCGGAAGAATTTTTGCGAAAAATTGCGGAAGAAAATCCACAGTTGAAAGCTAAAACGGAGGAAGAGTTAAAAAATCGAAAGTAAAGAATACTTTAATCAGAAAAAAATCCCGCGAAGATAAATTTCTTTACGGGGTTTTTATCAAATATTGAAATTATTGTCGTGAATATAAATTATAAACATCACTCATCCACTCTCTTACGACCTACGCCTTCGTCGATAACTACTTTTTGGGGTGGTGTAAGAAGCACTGATGGATCATCGAGTATTTTGTTAATCATACGCATTGAAGAAGCATAATAGAATCCATCACAAATTCTCTCATCCATCACAAATTTCAGTAAAATGCTTTTTTGAGCAACCAGTTCGCCTTTGTTATTGAACGAGTGGTGGCGTGATTTACGTCCCATCGCCACGAATACGCTGCAAGTTCCAAATTCATACAAATGATGATAGATTGATTCAACACCGATAGAGCCTATATTGGTAAGAAAAATACCGCAATGCCACGGACTTGCTTTTTCTATTACTTTAGGCATTAACCCAACTTTGTCGAGCCAAAGAAGCGCGAAAACCACAAACCGCATTGCAAAATCGGGTAACATTCCAAGTATTTTTGAAATGGTATCCGATGCATTTTGCTGCCCGACTTTCTGGTTATTTTCCTGTTCTGTTTTTACTTTTCGCACAATGTCCTGCAATGTATCGGTTGGCTGAAAATAAGGTTTTATCAAGGTTTCCTCTCCATCGTCGGAAAGAGATCGTTTAACTGCTATAGAAAAATTTATGTGGTTGCGTGCAAAAATTTTATTCCACATTACAAATCGGTTTAGGTGTGGACGTTGTGAAATTAACCGTACAAGAGCTGCCATTATCACATGCATTAATGATAATCCGGGAATTTCATCTTTATGCTCCTTGATAAATGCTTCAATATGATCAATCCGTACTCGTTCTTCAAAATAATTTTGTGCATCCATACGAGTACGTAAAAAATATGGAATAACAGAAAAAACTGCATCTACTTTACGTACCCGCCATCCATCGTAACGATCGCCAAAACGCCATTTAAAATAAGGTAACTTATCTTCTTTTTTCATTTTTTAAAAATTTACCCCCTTATCTCCGCCACAACGGATAAACTCAAAAGGGAAAAAGTTAGTCTTAAAGTTCTTAAATTCAGTTTCGTTCAACTAATATTTGAAAAAAACAAAGTGAGTTTTATTCAAATCAGTGCAAAAAGCAGAACCCTATTTGAGGATGTGCTCATATATTAAAACTACGATTACTTCTTTACTTAAAAATTTCAAATGTCAAAGATAAAATTTAAATTTTAAAATCAACTAAATGTGAGTTACCATGTTTGATGTTTTTTGTGTTTAGGTTTGTTTTTCATGTATTTAAAAACAAAAACAGTCTGAGTTTTTTAAATTTTCAGACTGTTTTTAATAATATATTTAATTAGCCAAACAATTACTTTTGTTTTAAACGAACTATTCTACCACAAGTTTTCGATACAAATTGCTCGTTCCGGTACTTATTTCTATAAAGTAAACACCGCTTTTGATATTTTTCAGTTGAACGGGAATTACATTATTTCCGACCGGCAAATATTCGTTGTAGATTTCCATGTGTTTCATTCCTGTTGCATTTATTAATGTAATTCTGCATTTTTCTGCAATATCAGTATTAATAATACTGATTGTGAATCTGCTGCTTGAAACAGGATTTGGATAAATAAGAATACTTTTATTGGTTTTGTTTACATTCATCCCAGCTGCATTTTGCATTTTTATGGTATGCGGATTTTCGGGCAATCCATCGAAACTGCTAACACCAAAATCGTCGGTGGCTCTAATATAATACTCAATATCTTCCAATGTTGAATAACGGCCTGAAATATAGGTTTCGTAATTATTATTACCTGTATGTGTCAGGGTGTGTTTGTTGAATACAAGCTGACCAGTTTTTCTATAATATAATTCAACAGAAGATACAAAATTGGTATTATCAGTAACCAAAGCATGAATTAAAATATCATTTCTGAAATAACCTTCAGTAATAGGAGTGTGTTCAATTACCGGTGCAGTATTTGGAAGTACTGCAATCTGATACGGATTGTTTATCGCATCGATAGCCGGTGCGTCGCTCGAAGTAGCTCCATCGGTAGCTGTAATATAATACTCTACACCCGGTTCCAATACAAGCGATGCAGGTATTGTAGCGCGATACAAAATATTATCGGTAGTTATCATTTGTATTGCAGTATAAGTTGAAGTTTTAGTAGTTCGGCAATAAAGTACTACACTGTTTACAAAAGGTTCGATCTCATCTTTAACTTCTACTACGATATCGAGTGGTGTTCCCGGTTCCCACGCTTTATTTTGCAATTGCAAAGTAGGGTTAGTGCGAATAATTTTTGGAATTGCTCCGGGAACATACGAAGTAGTGTCTGAAACTTCAATATTTTTGTATTTCACCTTAATTTCAACATTTCGTCTGATACCGTCAAGTACAGGTTTCGAAGAAGTATATTGAACTATATAATTGTTGGTTACCATACTCGAAATATAATCCAAAATCAAATCAAAGGATGATGTAATGTTAAATACCCTTCCGTTGGTTGCGTTGGTTATGGGTGTAAACATTTCATATAAATCAGTCATTGTAAAAGCAAATAATGTAATATTTTGATTTACACAAGCTTCAATCGCTAATTGAAGTTTACCGATAGCACCTTGTTCTGGAGTTTCGTCAGTAATAATTATAAATACCTTTTGTGAGCCTGATCGGAATTTAAAGTTAGAGGCAGATTGCATAATCGCATAATAACCGGGTTCGGTTCCACCTGATACTCCATTTCTTCTCCAAACCTGATCTCTGAAGTACTGATAATCCATCGTTAACGTTCCGTTATCTTCAATAATCGGATTTCCTGAATTATCATTTGATCCATACCTGCATAAGCCGAGTGCATAGTCAATTCCTTTATTGCTTAGACTTGAAACAAAATTACTAACGTTTGCCTTAATTTGAGCCTGCTCATCGGCCATACTTCCACTATTGTCCATCATAAACACTATATCCGTTAATCGGGTGTTGTTACCTTGTCCGGGAGGTATAACTTTGAAACCCTCGGTTTGCAATACACCGTTTTCATAAACTTCTATATCTTTTTCGGTTAACGTATTATGACTTACTGCAAAAGTATCCACCTGGATATTCATATAAATATTTGGGAACTGACGAGCGTCCAAACTAATAACTTTTGTAGATAATTCATCGGCATAAGTCGAGGATTTAACTTTAATTTTATGTACAGCCCCTGCATTATAATAGATGCTTATTTCGTCTTCGTCGAACAACGATTGATAAGGTAAATATTGTACTGCGATGTATGCAGGATCAGTACCATACACATCAAATCCATTTGTAATTATCCGCGTTTCTAAAGCATCTGCGTTTTCAGTATCTGTTTTAATTTTCATCTTCTGAGGTTCAAAAACCCTATAAATTAAAAACTTATGATTTGTATTTACAATCGAATCTACGTTAACTGAACTAAAATTACTTATATTTTTAATGGTTATGTACTGAATATGTTTATTGCCGTAATAAACCGAATCGAAACTTATGGAATCAGGAGTAAAAAACAAAATGGGCTTACCTGTTCCTGAAAGTTGCATAGGGATATTTGACACATCAATATTATTAGTGCGAACAAAACCGCTTAGGTTGTAAATTAATGGTTCGTTCGGTTGAAATCTTATGGTAATATTCAACGAATCGCCTTTTTCTAACCAGGCTCTTTTGCTTGCTGGTACTTGAACTTTAAACGAAGGATCAGGCGAGAGAATATCAGCAAAAAGTAAATCGATATCGCCGTAACTTTTCAGGGTTATAATTTTATCCTGAAAATCTCCTACAAAGAGTGAATCGTAAGCAAGTGCATTGGTAGAAATGCTATATCCTGTATTTCCGTAAACCGGTTTTTCTGATATTTCAGTAAAATCGACTAAACCTTCTACATACTCTCCAACTCCTCCAGGATTGTTTGGGTGAGAGGGTCCTGATTTATGTCCCCAGTAATTATTCTTTGCAGTTATCGTATTTGTACCTGCGTTTTTCAGCGCCAATGTATTATTGTAAAAAATGTTGTTCGATATTTCGGGATTTGCGTTATTGGCTGTATAAATGGCATTTTGCGATTTGTGAAATTTTGAGCGTGTGATTTTTGGATTTGATGCTTCGATATGAATTCTGATTCCTGTAAAAGTACAACTGTCAAGCTCGCCCATAGAACCGTATCTGTAATATATAATACGGTCGGTAGTTTGCAGATTTTTAAAACTATTTCTTCGTGCGTTAAAGTTGCCAACTGAAGATGTAGAACTGCCAATGGGCATGTTAACATTATTAAAGAATATTGTATTTCCCTGAGCGCTTGTAAAAGTGGCACCTGTGTTTACCGTTAATGAATTTGGCATATAAAAGGGATAACCATAATTAAGTAAAGTCCAGTCAGAATTCACAGTTCCAGAAATTTTTATTCCGGGATAAGTAACTGAGTTCATAATGAGGTTCGAAATTTCCGGGGAACATTCGTTTACAAATTCCACCGGATAGGCCACGTTATTAAAAGTATTATCACGGATTATGGGCGATGCTTCATTCAGGTAAATAAAAGCATTGTCGAAGGTGTTATTTGTGAATTCCGGCTTGGAGTTGGAGTTTGTAGCTGCCAGATCTGCTGCGGTGAACTTACAATTCGTAATTTTTCCGGTTGAGCCATATCTGAAAGCCAATTGGTCATTAAGTGAATTGGTTATACCCTGAAAAATTACACTGTCGGCATTTATAATTCCCGGTGATGTAGTTGAAGTGCCGGCAGCAAGTAAATAACTGCCGACAAATTTTATAGTGTCACCTTTGGCTATAGTAAATGAAGCTCCTGTATTTACAGTTAAAGTATTTGCCAAAAAATACGGATAACCGTAATTCTGTAATGTCCAGTCTTTGTTTACGGTTCCGGTTAGTCTGATTCCTCGATTTGTTACGCCGTTCAGCATATTCAAATTCGTCAGTACGGGCGAACATTCGTCAATAAACAGCACAGGATACGCTACATTATCGAAAGTATTATCTTGAATTGTTGGGGATGATTCGGTAAGACTGATAAACGCGTTATCGAACGTGTTGTTTTTAATTTCAGGCGATGATAGTGAACAGGTAATATCATAAGCATTAAAAATACAGTTTGTAATATTTCCTGTTGATCCGAATTTAAATGCCAATTGATCGGTTGTGCCTGTAGTAATACCGTTAAAAGTTACCTTAGTTGCTTTCACTGTTCCCAACGAATTGGTTGCCGTTCCAACTGAAATTGCAAATGCACCCGTTGTATTTATTATATTGTTATCTGCTATCGTAAAAATTGCTCCTGCATTTACAGTCATAGCAGCAGTAACAAAATACGGATAACCGTAATTCTGTAATGTCCAGTCTTTGTTTACGGTTCCGGTT
>CAYNGF010000030.1:0-11431 GCA_964396515.1 uncultured Paludibacter sp. | reverse complement strand
AGTCTGATTCCTCGATTTGTTACGCCGTTCAGCATATTCATATTTGAGATTATCGGGGAACATTCGTTTTGAATTTCGAGCGGATAGACGCAATTATCAAAAGTACTGTTTGTAACTGTGGGCGAGGATTCGTTCATCTGAACGCATACATTATTAAAAGCACAATTATTGAGTGTACCTGTGGAGTTAAACTTGAAAACAATCAGTTCATCCACATTAACAGGACCGTAGCCATTAAAAGTAACACCATCGGCATTTAACTTTCCCAATGATGTAGTTGAATATCCAACAAAAATGTCGTAACCCGCGTTCATAAAATTTACAACCACACCCGATTCAATGGTAAGTGTGGCTCCACTGCGAATATATACATCTGCAGTAATGTTACACGGGCTTTGACTCAATCTAATTGTGGAATCTTTGTCGATATTTCCTTTCAGATCCAAAGCAAAGGTGGTTGCCGGAAGCATTGCAAAAACCAGAATAATAAAAATGAAATTTTTGAACCACATTGTAACTTGCGAATCTTTCAATGTGTTTTTTTTGCTTTTTTCAGAAAAAAACATCCTAAAAAGTTGTGATGGTTTCATAATAATCTTTATTTGGGTTAATAATACGTTCAAAGGATAAAAAATTAAGAACTATTTGGTATTAAACAAATTGTTAATAAAAACAACATTAATTCCACTTAATAAAACACTTGTCTTAACTTTAGGTTCACTCTTTTATGAAGTAATACTTATCAAAAAAGTGTGATTATACTAATATTGATAAAAGCAGAATTTGGCAAATTTATAAAAATTATAAATTAAATTCAAAATATATCTAAATAATGTTTAGTCAAGCCTTATATTTTCTTGAAGCTATTACAGATGTTTGAAATGAGATAGATTAAAAAGTAAATTCATTTTCAATTTTTGATGTTTATGCAAAATTTCATTTCATCGTTCATCGAAATAGAATTATTGTCGGAGAGAAAACGAAGTGTATTTTTAACTTTTTGTTCGTTATAGGGGCTTTTTACAATCAGTTCATTCAAGTTAAGTGAACTTTGTTTGAGTAAATTAAAAATATGATTTTGAATGGTTACAAATTCGTCATCGTTAAGAGATTTTTCTTTATTTTTCAGGCAAATATCGCATTTCCCACAGGGTTTACTGCTTTTTTCGCCAAAATAGGTAAGTAAAAACTGACTACGGCAAACATTTTCTTCTTTAGCATAATCGAGCACACTTTTTACACGTGTTATATAACGTTCACGACGGTCATCGTAGGCTTCTTTCCCAAGTTTTACTCGGCTGATATCTTCTCTCTCATGAGTAAAAGTGAGAAAAGGTGTTTTTTTTCGGGGTATGTACTGTATGATTTGCTCCTTGCTCAACGCCACCAAACCTTCATAAACCTGCTGTTGTGTCCAACCCAACCGTTTGGCAATTTGCTCTTCGTTGATATAAGCAAAATCAGTAAACAATCCGGTGTATGAGCGCAATAAAACATGCACCAGTTTTTCCTGCTCGGCTGATTGCTTTACGTTATATAAATCCTCCTTACCCGTTATAAACAGCACACGCGAAGAGTTGTCCTGTTCATCGGTAAGTTCAATGTAACCAGCCTGTTGCATTATTTTCAAACTGTTATAGGCAATTAAAATCGGAAGTTTGAATTTTCCGCAGAAATCACCGATATCAAAGGCGAAAACATGATCAAGACCCGAGCCTTCACCAATTTCGAAATAATTGCAAAGCGATTCGTAAACTTTCAGTACGGTTTCCTTGGGAGGAAAAGTATCAGTTACACGTTTACGCATTTTTACGGCATCGCCATTGTTGTAAAGTAAAACCGCGTAAGCTTTTTTCTCATCGCGACCTGCGCGTCCGGCTTCCTGAAAATAAGCTTCGAGCGAATCGGGCAAATCCAAATGAATGACTGAACGCACTTCAGGTTTGTCAATTCCCATTCCGAAAGCATTGGTCGATACAATTACGCGTGTTTCGTCGTTTTTCCATCGGTTTTGACGTTCGTCTTTGGTTTCGTTTTTCAGTCCGGCATGAAAATGTTCGGCAGTAATGCCGTTTTGAACAAGAAACTCTGCAACTTCTTTGGTTTTTTTACGATTGCGAACATATACCACCGAAGTGCCGGGAACTTTTTTAAGGATTTTCAGCAGATAATCTTCCTTGTTTTCGGTGGTACGTACCACATAAGCCAGATTGCTCCGGGCAAAGCTTTTACGAAAAACATTCTTTTCTCTGAAGCGAAGTTTTTCCTGAATATCGTCCACCACTTCGGGCGTAGCAGTAGCAGTAAGTGCCAAAACAGGCGCATCGGGTATTATTTCTCTGATTTCGGCTATTTTCAGATAGGATGGACGAAAATCATATCCCCATTGCGATATACAATGCGATTCATCCACTGCAATCATGCAAACGCGGGTTTGCTTTATTTTTTCGACAAAGATAGGTGAAGCAAGACGCTCGGGTGAAACATATAGAAATTTATATGCCTCAAAAACCGCATTTTCAAGTGTTGTAAGAATTTCTTCGGATGTCATTCCGGAATAAATAACCGCTGCTTTTATTCCACGTTTTTTCAGATTTTCCACCTGATCTTTCATTAATGCAATCAGTGGCGTAACCACTATGCAAACTCCTTCCATTGCCAATGCAGGTACCTGAAAAGTGAGCGATTTTCCACCGCCAGTTGGCATCAATCCGAGTGTATCTTTACCTGAAGCAATGCTTTGAATAATATCGCCCTGTAAAGGACGAAAAGCATCGTAGCCCCAGTATTGTTTAAGTATGGAAAGAAACTGCTGCATGGGTAATTTGATTAGGAATGCAAAATACGCAAAAAACCAAATTAAGCCCAAATAATTGAGAATTTATTTTTCAATAAAAATACCCCAAAAGTGTTTGGCTAACTTTTGGGGTATTGTTCATTTTTTTCTTTAACCGTTTACTTCTTTGAGTATTTCTTCGAGGTCGTCGTGGCAAGCACCACAAACTGAACCTGCTTCAATAGCATCGCCTATATCTTCAATGGTTTTACAACCATGTGTTTTTATGCCTTCTACTATTTCACTTTTACACATATCAAGGCAAGTACAAATTACTGGATCGTCAGCCATAATTATTTAAATTTTTATTTTGAGTTATACATTTTATTTATTTGCAAATGATAACAACATTCCTATAAAAAAGTTCATTCTTTGTGCGAATAAATTCTGTTTGGTTTCTCGGTTTATAAAGTTAATCCGTTAAATTCTCTATAAACTATTTGAACTTTATGAACCAGATAACTACTTCTCCACCCTGAACCAATCAAAATCTGCATAGCCGGAATCGTTGAGCCAATGCGGGCGCTGGCAGAAAATTCCAACTTTTGCGCCAATCCATTTCCCTTCCCAAGCTGCAAAATTATCGCCGATGATAGTAAATTTTTTACCATCAAGGCTGTAACTAAAAGTGCAGTTAGCTTTAGGTTGCAGTATTTTTTCCTTGTTTAGTGCGCGTGTTTGTTTCACTTCCACTCTGAAATAAAAGGTTTTTTCTTTAGCGGGAATTGAAGCATGAACCGTTTCCGGTTTGCCTGATGGCGCATTTTTCACACTCACAAAATTCAGTGTTAATCCATTATCAACACTGTCGATAGTAACAGCTGCATAATCCTGCCCCATAACAACCAAGCCGGCACGTTCACCTTTTTTATAAGGTTGAAAGGTAAGTTTTGTGGTTACCTTGAAATCGGGTGCCGGAAATTTCTGCAATAGCAATGCCGGAGCATCCCAAAGATTTTTAGCTTCGCCGGTTAATTGCCACGCAAAAAGTCGCAGATAACCTTTTTCGCCTGCCGAAAAACTCCACAAGGGATTACTGTTTGCCTGCCATTGCCATTGGAGTCCAAGTTTTTGTCCATCAAATTCATCGCTTTCAACAGGAGTTGCAATGGGATAGGTTTTTCCAACAGCAGGTTTTTCGTACACACTTACAGGCTCTCCGCAACCATCTCCATCTTTATCAATGCCCATTACAGGCCAATCGTTTACCCAGTTTACAGGATTCAGATGCACAACTCTTCCGTAAGCATATAAATCCTGAAAATGGATAAACCATTCCTGTTTGCCATCGGGTGTGTCGACCAAACCACCCTGATGCGGTCCATTAATGTCGGTTTTCCCTTGCGCCAATACTATTTTTTCTTCGTAAGGACCGTAAATATTTTTCGAACGCATGGCCAATTGCCAACCCGGTTTTACCCCTCCGGCAGGAGCGAAAATATAGTAATAACCATTGCGTTTATAGAACTTAGCCCCTTCAACCGTAGTATGGAAAGGATGTCCATCGAAAACCAATCGACTTTCGCTCAGGGCTTTTGTACCATCGGGCGACATTTCGAAAACTGCCAGTACGCTTTTCATTCCCGCACGACTTCCGGCAAAGGCGTGAACAATGTAAGCCCGCCCGTCCTCATCCCAGAGCGGACAAGCATCAATCAGTCCTTTCCCTTCTTTCACCAGTACCATTGGCGTCCAGGGACCGCGCGGATTTTTTGCTTTGGTCATGTAAATTCCATAGTCTGGATCGCCCCAGTAAATGTAAAATTCGTTGTTATGATAGCGAATGCTTGGCGCCCAAACACCGTTCCCATGTTGAGGTATGTTGAATACATTTTCAGGTATTAGTTTCGGTACTGCATGTGCTATCAACGTCCAGTTGACCAAATCTTTTGAATGTAATATGGGTAATGCGGGTGTATTGGCAAAAGAAGAAGCAGTCATGTAGAAATCATCCTCTGCTCGACAAACATCAGGGTCGGAATAATCGGTATAAATAATCGGATTTTTGTATTTTCCGTTCCCTAAGTCCGATACCCAAACTTTAGAAACATACGATTTTTCGTTTTCTTTCAGTTCTTTAGTAAGCGCAGTTATCTTTTCATCTTTCAATCCATCAACAAAAAAGCCTGCAGCAATGCGTGCTCCTTTCTCGTTGAAATGTGTATTATCGTCCAATCCTTTGGGAAAAAGCTTACTTTCGCCGGCAGGCAGTTTATGAAAATACATTTTCGATTTTGCAACGCCCTCTTTTTCAAGCCATTCGGTAGTTTGTTTTTGCATATCGATAAGCAGTACTTTTTTTAATTTTGCTACTTCGCGCGAAATTTCTGGATAAACGCCATGCGTATCTACAATTTTTCCTGCGCCATCAAATTTTCTGCGTGCAACCGCTGTGCAAATAATCGGATTTGCGCCTTTTGCTTTTACTTCATCGATAAAACGAATCAAATTCTTGCGATAATCTTCGGGCGTGGTGTAACGGTCGGGTTTATCCACAGCTGCATCGTTATGAGCAAACTGAATAACGACATAATCACCTTTTTGCACTTCTTTAATGAGTTTATCCCACCAGCCTTCTTCAATAAAACGGCGCGTGCTTCGTCCATTTTGTGCGAAATTACGCACTACAACATTTTCGGTAAAATATTCAGGCAATAACATACCCCAGCCACGTTCACGCCATATTTCCTGTGTAATTTCGCCGGTAAACGAATCGGTTACGTTTTTATAAAAAGGTTTGTTTGCCATAGTGCTGTCACCGGCCATAAAAATATGAATGGGGCGGTTGGTGGCAGCAATGCTTACCAATAAAAATACAATCAGAGCTAAATAAGAAGTTTTGATTTTCATGATTAACCTGTGGTTTTGAAAATTTTAATTATGGGACTACAAATATATCTATTTTGTACCACTCGTTTCACGCTATATCTGACAGCTTTGACTATTTTTTGACTTAATTGGTGGGGAATTTGGTTTTATAAACTTCTAACATATTTTTGTCTCTGCTATCAGGCTGATCCAATTTCTCGCTATTTTCGTATAGTATGTTGTTTTTGAAATGTATTACAAAGATATTTCCGGTTTCGATTCATTTTAAAACAAATTAAAATCAAAGTAATGTCTGTTGTAAAAAAAGAAAAGTTAGCAATTCCTTGTTTTTCACAAAACTGCTAACTTTCGAATAAAATCCGATTTTTATTTATAAACTCATCTTACAATTTCCACTTTCTTAGTAGCTTCCATATTCGTATTGCGGTATTCAACTCTTTCAACCACTTTTCGGGCAAGCTCCCGGAAGGCCATTCCGGTTAATGAGTCGGAAAGTGCTGCCACGGGTTTTCCGGCATCACCTTGTTCACGAATACTTTGAACGAGTGGTATCTGTCCAAGTAGCGGAATATTCATCTCTTCAGCAAGTCGTTTTCCGCCATCTTTTCCAAAAATATAGTATTTATTTTCAGGCAACTCAGCCGGAGTAAACCACGACATATTTTCAATTAATCCGAGAACGGGCACATTTACTTTATCACCGGTAAACATGTTAACACCTTTGCGGGCATCAGCGAGCGCAACATCTTGAGGAGTAGTTACGGCAATTGCACCGGTTATGCCCATGGTTTGAACCAAAGTAAGATGTATGTCGCCGGTGCCTGGAGGTAGATCCATTATAAAGAAATCGAGTTCACCCCAATGTGCATCGGTTATTAATTGCTTTAAAGCATTGCTTGCCATGCTACCGCGCCAGACCAATGCATTTTCAGGATCGACAAAAAAACCTATTGAAAGAATCTTCACACCATATTTTTCGAGCGGAATAATCATTTGTTTTCCATCAATTTCTTCCATATAGGGTCGGGCATCTTCCACGCCAAACATTTTCGGTATCGAAGGCCCATGAATATCGGCATCGAGTAAGCCCACTTTATAACCTTCGGCAGCAAGTGCAATGGCAAGATTTGACGAAACAGTGGATTTACCCACACCTCCTTTGCCGGAAAAAACAGCGATGATATTTTTCACATCGGGTAAAATTGATACAGGCTTCGGTTTGGGAATTTCCTTCATTTCGGCGGTAATATTACCTTTAATATCAACATCTTCGCCAATGTATGTAAGTATTGCTTGTTCAGCAGCTTTCACAACTGATTTAGCAAAAGGATCGTTTGGTTTCTCAAAAACGATAGAAAAACTTATGGAATTTCCATTTATTCGAATATTGTCTTTCACCATACCAGATGACACAATATCTTTTCCTGTGCCCGGATACCGAACATGCGTCAATGCATCGAGCACTAATTGGGGATATAATGTTACGTTCATTTTTTTATTTTGAGTTTCGTGTTTTGTGTTTTATGTTTTGTGTTTTATGTTTGTTTTTCAGAAGTTTCAGGGTTTGAAATGTTTCAAGGTTATCTTGATACATTTTATTGTTTACTTATTTACTATTTTTAATATCACATTGGCAAATTAAGGGACTCTCCTATTCCGCGCAAAACTCCTGTAGCTATCTTTTTCAATATCAACATCAGGTTCGATAAATTGTTCTCTGTGCTGAGGAATCCATTTAATATATTTAATGTTGATTCCTCTTTCGAGCCATTGTTGTTCATAAAAAGTTTTAATTCCAAGTATCGGATCCAGCAATTCGCCGGCATAAATATTTTCAGATGAATATATAACCGGAAAATTATTTGCTTTAACCATTTCTAAAGTATAAGTATAAAGAAAATTACTGTCGGTTTTCAGATGCATTACAGCATTTTCTTTTAAAAACTTCAGATACGTTTGCATGAAATTGGTTGCAGTAAGACGCTTTGAAACTTTTTTCATTTGCGGATCAGGAAAAGTAAGCCATATTTCGCTAACTTCGCCTTGACCGAAAAAATGGTGTATCATTTCAATATCGGTGCGTATGAAAGCAACGTTTTTCAATCCCTTTTCAAGTGAAAGTTTTGCACCTGTCCACATTCGGGCACCTTTTATATCCACTCCGATATAGTTTTTTTCAGGGTAACGCTCGGCAAGCCCAACTGTGTATTCACCTTTACCGCATCCTAATTCCAGTACAATCGGATTGTCATTTTTAAAAACCGATGTATTCCACTTTCCCTGCATTTCAAATATTACACCTGAACGTAAAGCATGTGAGGAAACCTGAAATACATGCTCGTAAGTTGCCATATCGGCAAATTTCGATAGTTTATTCTTTCCCAACTTTATTTTAAGAATTATTTTTTTGAAATGTAATTAATTCGACACCCTTTCAAGGTGTAAGCCCACGTCGTTAACGCCTTTCAAAACGGTATCGCGCATGCCATGAAACACTTTAAAATTGTAAACTCCTTTATGTGTAAATTTTAGATTTTGTCGATACAATACAGGCATCTCAAAAGCAGCCCCGACACCTGTTCCAAACCATTTCCCTTTATTGTCGGCAAGATAAAACTCTATTGTATCACGTGATATAAGCTTGTCGTGCCTCAAAGTTTCCACAAAAAGCCACATATTCTGATAAGGGTATTCGCTCCGATTACGGATATTTATATACAGGTTATAAAGTGTTATTGTATCTTCAATTTCAATATCAAAATTCATAACACTGTCTTTGTGCCATTGACCTTTGTCAATATGTACGTAATGCATATACACATCGCGTTTATTGCAGGCAAACAACAAAAAAATAAGTGAGAAAAACCAGAAACTATGCTTCATTACCGGTATTATTTTTATTGTTTTTTTGGTTTATTTTCAAAGGCTTTCGGATATTGTTTATGTCAGAATTTTCGTTTGAATTACGCTTATGCTGATTTCTGTTTTTTCCCTGTTTCTTAATATTTTTATTGCCTTGATTTTTATTATCAAAACGATGGATACTATCCTCACCTACTCCATCGTCAAATTCGGTACGCTGCTCACCTGATTCCTGATCTTTATCAAGCAATGAATCCGGTTTAATTCCTTTTTTGTTCAAAGCGATTACTTCTTTAGCACGTTCGGCTGTAATGGTAACGATGTTTGCACCAAAGTTTTGAGCCGTAGAGTATGACATCAATCCTTTAAAAACATCGGTTTTAAAATGATAATAAACATTATCGTAAGTTTCAAGTTGAACTTCTTTCGATGGGAAATCTTTAGAAGCATCTATGTAAGCATCGAGTTCGAAATTCATGCAACATTTGAGTTTCGCACATTGTCCGGCTAATTTTTGTGGATTCAGAGAAATATCCTGATAACGAGCGGCATTTGTAGAAACTGAATTGAAACTTGTCATCCAACCGGAACAACACAATTCTCTTCCGCAAGGTCCTATTCCTCCAATACGACCTGCTTCCTGACGTGCGCCTATTTGCTTCATTTCAATACGCACTCTGAAAGTTTCGGCAAAAACCTTAATGAGCTGACGAAAATCGACACGTTCATCGGCTATGTAGTAAAAAATTGCTTTGTTTCCATCGCCCTGGAATTCCACATCCCCGATTTTCATGTTCAGTTTCAAATTCTCGGCAATCTGACGGGCTTTAATCATGGTTTCCTGTTCGCGTGCTTTAGCCTCATTCCATTTCTCAATATCTACTTCTTTTGCTTTACGATAAACACGCTTCACCTCAGCCTTTTCAGGGTTGAAGTTGTTTTTTTTCATTTGCAGTAGTACAAGTTTGCCTGTGAGTGTAACCTCGCCGATATCATGACCGGGCGAAGATTCTACGGCAACAAAATCTCCTTTTTCAAGCGGAATTTTCAGACTGTTAAGATAATAACCTTTACGTGTATTTTTGAATTGTACTTCTACAAAATCAGTTTCCTGTTGGGTTTCGGGCAAATCGCTTAACCAGTCGTAAGTGCCTAATTTATTTTTGCTTCGGCAGTTGCAGCCATTCTTTTTTATGCAGCAACCTCCGTTATTGAGTGTATATTCCATTTTATATTTCGTGTTTCGTGTTTCGTGTTTCGTATTTCGTGTTTCGTATTTCAAGGTTTCAAAAGTTTCAGGTTTAAGGGTTTCAGGATTTCCTTGTAACCTTTTACCTTGTTTCCCTGTTTACTTATTTCCCTGTTTCCCTGTCTACTTGTTTTAATATCTCATTGGCTCATTAGCACATTAACTATTTCTTTAACAAAATAATAACTTTGAGCATTAAATCAAAAAAAACCATTTTTGCGTTTACATTCTGATCAATATGCCTGTCGGCAAGTGCGAATTCCGTCATCAGTTCTTCGATATTTCGCTCATTAATAAATGGGGAAAATTTTCCTGAAAATTCAACCTCCTCCGACGTAAGATAATTAAGGTCAGGTTGTTTAAGATTCAGAATAAAATTTTCGCGTATCATTCGTTGCGAATATTCAAGAAATTTCTTTTGCCGTTCACGCCCTACAGTGCTTTGTGCAATATCTTCAGCCCATTTTTTTAAGTTTTTTAGCGCTGCATAATCCTTACGGTTTCCTACCTGCCATGCTAAACGCATCACTGTAACAAAACGCTCGAAGTTTTGTTTATTCTCATCACTATCATTGAGAATTGAAAATGCATTCAACAGACTACCTCCTGAAATACGTGCAATGTTTACAGCATCGAGTTGCGATACACTTTTGGTTTTATCCCTAAGCAAAGCCAACACAATGTCATCTTCGGTAAGTTTTGGGATAGTTATGTGTTGAGTACGCGATAGTATTGTAGTAATAATTTCTTCAGGCGAGTTGGAAACAAGCAGAAATACTGTATTTTCAGGCGGTTCTTCGAGAATTTTGAGCAGTTTGTTGGCACAATTTACGTGCATTTTTTCGGGAAGCCAAATTATCATTATCTTGTAATCCGACTCGTATGTTTTGAGATTCAGCTTCCGCAGAATTTCTTCACTTTCATTGGAATAAATAACGCCTTGTTTTTGATCCTCAGAAATGCGGGCAAACCACTGCTGTGCGCTGAAATAAGGATTTTCGAGTATCATCGCCCGAAAATCTGCAATAAAATCGTCGCACACTACCGAAGTTGCTTTTGCAGGCTTTATAATCGGAAATACAAAATGCAAATCGGGGTGAGCAAGTTTACGATATTTTACACACGAAGCACAAACGCCGCAGGAATCTGTGTCAGTTCGGTTTTCACAACTGATATATTGTGCATAAGCCAACGCAAGTGCAAGTTTTCCTACACCTTCGGGTCCACGAAACAATTGCGCATGCGGAATTCGTTGCTCCTGCACCGAACGTAAAAGACGTGTTTTAACCTCGTTTTGACCTAATATCTCCGAAAATTGCATTTTATATTCAACTAAAACTGATATTGCTATGACCTGCAAATATACAAAAAAACCCACAGAGAAAATCAACGACTCATACTGATTTGTGATACTTTATAACATAACATTTTATCAAATATTTAATGCGATAAGATAAAAATCACTAAAAAAGAAAGCTCAACATAAATAATTTAACACAGAATCATTAACAATCAGCACCGTTTGAATTTGCATTTGCAAATAAGTGTTTTTAGGTTAAAAATCTCATTTTTTTTACTTTGCTCTGAATCAAGATTTAAAAAATTTTTTTATTATTTTGGCAACAATATTAACGACAAAATTGAAACTTATCCGT
>CAYNGF010000029.1:0-34887 GCA_964396515.1 uncultured Paludibacter sp. | reverse complement strand
CCATTTTTATTTTCCATGGTTCAGCCCACGAGCTGCGTCCCAGTTGTTGTCCTATCGTTTTTGTTGTCATAATGAATTGTAGATTTAAAAGTGAAATTGATGCTGATATTAATTACTCTGCCCTCAAACTTCAAAAAGGGGGTGTCACTGAGCAACTTCCAGCATTTCAGTATTTGAAAGAATTTAATGATATTTTGTTTTTAATTAACTCTCAGATAATAAGTCTTGTAACTCGTAACTAAATTCTTGTAACTACTAATATAATTATGTTTAAATGTTGTAATAAAAAAAATGTGGAATATATTGGTAACAAGTTGTTAAATTACAAAACTGTTCTAAAAAAGTATTACGTAAACTTTTTGGGAAATTTGCTGAACATCAAATATTTTTGATATATGCCAATTCCGGCAATGTAATGTGATAGAAATAGCAAAGCGATTGTGTTCATTTTGGTATTTTTATGCTGTAAATTTACAGAAAATAAGTTTTTTAATGAAATAATAAGAGCGGTTTTTTTCATTCAAAATCACAAAACAATGAATAAATTATATCTTTGCATTTATCAAACATAAAACAAACGAATTATGATAAAGGAAAGAATAGAAAAGCTGCGTGCGGTAATGCGCGAAAAGGAAATTTCGGCATGTGTCGTGCCCGGAACTGACCCGCACGCAAGTGAATATATTGCAGAATGCTGGAAAGATCGCGTATGGATTTCGGGTTTTACAGGTTCGGCCGGAACGGTGGTTATTGCACTTGAAAAAGCCGGTCTTTGGACTGATTCACGCTATTTTTTGCAAGGTGAAGCACAACTTGCAGGTTCAGGTATTGACCTTATGAAAATGGGGTTGCCTGAAACGCCCGGCATGGTTGGCTGGATTATTTCAACCTTAAAAAAAGGCGAAAGTGTGGGAGTGAACCCGCAAATGTTCTCGGTGGATGCTTATCAGTCATTGCAAAATGAGTTATCAGAAGCAGGAATAGAACTTATTTCCATCGATTTGATTTCGGAAATATGGACAGATCGTCCTGCAATGCCTTCGAAAGAATGCTTTGTTTTCGATGTAAAATATGCCGGAAAATCTGTTACTGAAAAATTGAGGCTTTTACGTGCAGAAATGCAAAAAGCGTGTGCGCAGGTGGTTGTATTATCGGCTTTGGACGATATAGCTTGGTTGTTCAATATTCGCGGTAATGATGTGGATTACAATCCGGTGGTGATTGCATTTGCTGTTGTTGATAGTGAAAACGCAACAATTTTTATCAATCCTGAAAAAGTGAATAGTGAAACTGTAAAATATTTCAGCGCTAATGGTGTTACCACTGAAGCCTATCATTCAGTTTATCAGTATCTCGAAAAAATATCACCTGAGGCAAAAGTTTGGATTGATGGCGCAAAGTTGAACCGTTCGTTATATGAATCAATTCCTGCAGGGTGTAAAAAATTAAATCGCATGTCACCGGTTTTCAGGTTGAAAAGTATAAAAAACGACACAGAAGTTGCAGGTTATCGACGCGCCATGGTGAAAGATGGCGTTGCGCTTACCCGCTTTTTTATGTGGTTAGAAGCAAATGTACACAATGGAAAATTAACTGAATTCAATATTGATAAGAAATTGTTAGAATTTAGGTCAGAACAGGAAAATTTTATTGGTCCAAGTTTCGGAACTATTGCCGGATATCGTGAACATGGAGCCATTGTTCATTACAGCGCTACCGATGACTCAGCCTCGACATTACAGCCCGAAGGCATTTTTCTGCTCGATTCAGGTGGACAGTACCTCGATGGCACAACCGATATTACCCGCACCATAACTCTTGGAAATCCTACAGAAGAAGAAAAAATTGATTTTACCTTAGTGTTGAAAGGGCATATTGCTTTAAGCTCAGCAATTTTTCCGGTTGGTACACGCGGTTCGCAGCTTGATATTCTTGCCCGCAAAGCCATGTGGGACTTGGGTTTGAATTACGGACACGGAACCGGGCATGGCGTAGGACATTTTCTGAATGTGCACGAAGGTCCGCAGAGCATCCGCATGGACGAAAATCCGGTAACGCTGCAGGAAGGTATGTTTATGTCCAACGAACCAGGTCTTTATCGTACCGGAAAATATGGAATCCGAACCGAAAATCTTGTGTTGGTTGTGCCTGCCTTTGATACTGAGTTTGGGAAATTCCTTAAATTCGAAACATTGACACTTTTCCCGATAGATCAGGATTTAATAGATGTGGATTTGTTAACAGATAAGGAAATCGAATGGATAAATGATTATCATAAAATGGTTTACGAGCATCTTTCACCAAATTTGAATGAGGAGGAGCGTGCATGGCTCGAACTGAAATGCAGTGAAATTTTTAAGTTACCTTATTAAAAATAAAAAGCTGTTCCCATTTATCTGAGAACAGCTTTTTTAATCCTATCAGAAATATCTTTTATTTTTTAAAGAACCAGTAACCTCCGGTAATATCGTTGAACAAAACAACAAAAGTACCTTGTTTTACACCAATGTTTTTACCGTTTGCTTTTCCAATTCCGGTAAACATATACAACGGATCACCATCGGCAGTTTCACTTGGAGTACCCCAGTTAGTTTCCCAGCCACCATTAGCACGGAATTTACCCTGATCGTCATTCGTGAAGGTAACCGTAGTGTACCAGTTATGATTGTTTGAAGTTTCGCATGGAGACATTACAACGTCGCTGCTCCAACCATTGAAACCACCAATTAAACCAATCTGACTGTAAACAGTGGGTGTAACTGAGGAAGCTTCGATTTTTAGGATGTTATCCACTGAATTAAGTGTAATAGTATAATAACCATCGGCCGGTACTTTAAAGTCGCTTGAACCACCATCGTTATGCAAAGGTTTGGTGATATCATTTCCCTGAGCGCCCCATTGTTCGTCCCAACTTCCAATATCACGGATTAATTTGAAACCTCTCGTTTTCCAGAAATAGCCCGTAAATGTAAACAAACCATTTCCTTCGGCATTGAAGTTTTGACCCGGAACAACTGTCATTGGATAAATGGAAACACCAAGTCCATCAACCGAATTATTCCATGCACCATTAGCCATACCAATTATGAAATAAGGTTTTGGTGTAACTTCTTCGTAGGGTTTTAAGGGGTTTTTGTAAGGTGTAACCTTTAATGTTAACGGTGTAGAATTCAACGCAGTTTTTAAGCCTTTGTTGGTTATGAAAGCAACCAGACGACAATAAACAGTTTGTTCTGCTACTGCATTATTCCACAATAAAAGTTGCTCATTCAGTTTTCCGTAATTAATTTTCACGTCACTTCCGGCAACTCCACTGAAAGTTGATGGCATAACAACATAATCGGTAAAATTAGTATTGTTGGCAAATTGCAACTCATAGGAAATCGTTGCATTAGTATCTACAGGCGTAGGTACGGCTGTACATGTTAGCAGTGCAAAATCGTTAGGGAGTTGAGTAACCGCAATAGCCAGCGGACTTACCCCTGTTTTCAGATTTACAGTAAAAGTAGTATTCTGAAATGCTGCTTGTTCGTATCCACCTGGTTCGGCTACAAATTGGTTAGCATAAGGATCTTCACATGATGTTAGTAGTAGCGATCCGAGTGCGACCATCGATATTAATAAATTTAGTTTCTTCATTTGATTCTGTTTAATTTGTGAAACATTTCATTCGGGGCTAATGCAGTTAAATGTAACTGCATTAACCTGAATTTATCTATTTTTTAATGAAATAATATACGCCATCTATATCATTAAAAATAACTATATATGTACCGGCAGTCTGAACCATGTTTTTACCACCTCCAACGCCTATACCCATAGCCGAGAATCGTTTGTCGCCATCTGAAGAGCCTTCTGTTCCCCAGTTGGTATCCCAGCTACCGTTGGCACGTAATTTACATTGCGAGTCTTCAGCAAAAGTATAGGTAGTGTACCAAATATGATTGTTAGAAGTTTCGGTAGCTGTAAGCTCAACATCGGCAGCCCATCCGTTAAACGCTCCAATCAAACCAATTTTACTGTAAAGTGATGGAGTTATGCTAAGTGCTTCGAATATAACTGTATTTTCGATTGAGTTCAAAGTAATCTTATAAAATCCATCGGCAGGAACTTTAAAGTTCGAAGGTTCTTCGCCGGCTATTGCTTTGTTAATCGGATTATTGATGCCATCGCCACCTTTGTTACCCCATTGAATTGTCGAGTCGCCAATATCGCGAATTATTTTAAACGAACGTGAAGCACTGAAATAACCGGTAAATATAAATTCACCATCTCCCGAAAGATTATATTTCTTACCTGCACTTATACTCATTGGAATAAGAGAACTTCCAAGTCCTGCCACAGAATTATTCCATTTGCCATCACCTAAGCCTACAATGTACCATAATCTTGGAGTAGATTCGTAATAGGGGAACAATGGTAATACATAAGGTAAAACCTTGATTTTTATTGAGTTGGAATACAAAGGCTTAACAGTAAGCGTTTTCTCAAGTGGAGTTGCTGTTGCATCCGAAATAAATGCTTTCAAACGAATATAAATCTCCTTTTCCACTACAGGGTCAGGAAGTTTCCCTCCATAAAGTGCTATGATTGCCTTATCCATTTCTTTGGTGTTAATACCTACTTTTTCGCCATTAACAGTAGTAGGAAGTTCCTGATAAGTACCTGTGGCAAAAGTATTGGTAAAACTAACCTGAGTTGTATAAGTAACTGCTGCAGTAAATCCGTAAGCAGGTTGAACACAAGTAAGATAATCCATTTCTTTTTCGGCGTTGGCATCCGTAAGGACGTAGGTCCAGTTTTTATATTGTGGCTCATTTAATTGGAACGAAATAGAGCCATCCAATGCACCCTGACTTATTATCGGATCTTTTGCATCTTCACATGCAGTAAATCCGGCAATCGTCAGCAATACCCATAAATATAATTTTAGTTGTTTCATATTAAATGCTGTTTTTAATGGTTATTGTATTATTATCAATATCCCGGATTTTGTACCAGATTTTCATTTGCATTCAAATCGCCCGGAGGAATTGGCATAAGATTATACTCTGCTCTAAAGTTTGTTCCGGCTGCAGTTCCGCCTTTCCAATCCCATTTATAATCAGAATTTCCACCAAAATAACCGAAACGGATTAAATCAATTCTACGACGTCCTTCGAAGTAAAATTCACGTGCCCATTCATCAAGTACTTTATCGAGAGTTAAATTAACTATTGGAGCAGCATGTGAACGTGCCCTGAGTTCATTTATCGTGTTTAATGCAGCTGTAGTATTTCCATTTGCAGCCCTCAAATTAGCTTCAGCATAAGTTAAATATGCTTCGGCAACACGCATAAATGGAATATCGGTGTCGGGGAACTGTGTGTCGTGCGTAGCACCACCATCAGCTCTGACATTGGAGTATTTAATAACCGAAATACCTTTGGTAAAGTCAGTAATTTTTGTAATATCTAATGTACGCTCAACTGAAAAGAAAAGCGCTCTGTCGTCGGCGGCAGCAGTTGTCAGATTTGTTGCAGAAGGAACATTTCCATCAGGGAAAAATTTCTTTACCAAAGCTGCACGTGCACGGTTACCTGACCAAACCTGATTTGTACCGTTGTAAGGCATACTTCCATCGTGTGTTGAAGCAATCAGGAAAAGAGAAGCACCCCAACTTTTGGTTTTTATACCATCGGCTGCTACAGGATAAATAATTTCCTGAGGAGCTTTGTTTACCGATGAACCATCGAGCGTTCCTGCATTGTCTGCCATAAATAAATGCTTATAAGTCGGACATAAATCATAGCTTGAATCCATTACTTTTTTGGAATAAGTAATAGCATCTGACCAACGTTCGGTGCCGGTGTAAACTTTTGCATTCAGGTACATGCGGCTTTTTAACAACCAGTTGGCAGCTTTGTCAACCCTATAATAAAGTCCCTGACGCGGTTCAGACATATCGACTTCACATTCTGAAAGTTCTTTTTCGATAAAATTAAATAAGTCAGCACGTTGAATCTGTGTAGGCAACTTATCCGAAATTTCAGTTGTAAATGGAACATTTCCGTATAAGTCCATTAAATAATAGTAGGCTAAAGCACGAATAAACCTAACTTCGGCACGTTGTTTGGTAGTTTCCGCATCTTTAATTTCGGCAGTTTCCTGAAGAAAATGATTGCTGATTACCACTACAAAATATAAACGGGCATACAAAGCTTCGGTTGAAAGATTTGTTGAAGTCCAGCTATTAAAGTTTAATTCAATAACTTCAGCATCGCCCCATGCGCAAACTGCTTCGTCGGTGGTTAATTCATTACAATTCCATAAGCTGCGTGTAAGTGAAAAACGCCCTTCATCAGTAATATCGATGTCGTTATTACCGGCAGCGCCTTGTTGACCTGTGAGCGCAAATGCTGCATATACTTTTCCAAATACAGCATCTTTATCAAATTTTTGGGTTACCCGTGGATTGATAGGATCAACATCCAAATCGCCCAAACATGAAGTTGCAACAAAAGCAACTGAAATTAGGGCTATCAGGTAATATGTTTTTATGTGTTTTAAATTCATAATTATAATTTTTAATGCGTTATTATAAATTAATGTTAAGTCCTAACATTGTTACAAATGGACGAGGATATAAATTACTGTCGATACCGCCAAATACTTCCGGATCAAGACCTTTGTATTTTGTAATGATAAACGGATTTTGAACTGCCAGATATATACGACCACCTGAAATTACATCAAACATTTTACTGAATGAGTAACCAATTGTAATATTATCACAACGCAGGAAAGAAGCATTTTGCACAAAATAATCAGACAGATATTGTAAAGTAGATCTTCCTGAGAAATTAGTTTCAAATGCTGATTGAGGTTTATTATTGAAAAATCCGAGTGAAGACCAAACGCCACTGCTTCCTACATTAGCACGTTCTGCATCAACTGCATTGTAAACATAGTTACCTATACTTGAACGCAGATTAAAGCCAAAATCGAATTTTTTAATGATAAGTTTAGAACTGAATCCCATTAAATAATCGGCATTGGGGTTATGATAAAAGTATTTATCATTTTCATTAATAATTCCATCACCATTACGGTCAACAAACAAACCTTCTATGGGTTTTTTGTCCTGATTATAAACCTGTTCGTACACATAGAATGAGTTTGCAGGGAATCCTACGGCATGTGCTTGTGCCGAACCCTGGAATAAACCACCAGTTGGAACATAATATCCTTCCTGTGACCCAAGTGTTAACTTCGTAATTTTGTTGCGATTATATGTCAAATTGTATCCAATTTCCCATGATAAATCTTTTTTAACCACCGGTCGTGCATTCAGAGTAAATTCAAAACCTTTATTTGTCATGTTACCAATGTTACTGATAACTTTATTGCGGAAATTGGTTCCGGCAGGAATTTGAACAACGTTAATAAGGTCTTTAGTGTCACGCTGATATATGTCGAACGAACCATTGATTCTTGATTTGAAAAATCCGAAATCGATACCTCCATTGTAGGTAGTAGTTTCTTCCCATTTAAGTTTAGGATTATACGCATCCGGGCGATATGTGTTTACATATTGATTGCCAAATTGATAAAATGCACCATCCTGATTTAGTGTGTAAACGGGAATGTAAGGATAATCACCTTGTAACAGGTTTTGCTGTCCGGTTACACCATAGCCCAGACGTAATTTCAAATCAGAAATCTGATCAATATCTTTGATTGCTCCTTCTTCATTAATTTTCCATGCAAACGCAAACGATGGGAACAAACCCCAACGGGTTTTCTTAGCGAAACGTGAAGAAGCATCATTACGTACGGTAGCTGTGAACAAATATTTATTCATTAAGGAGTAATTTAATCTACCAAAGAATGAAATTAAATAACTTTCGGTAGCCCAACGTGTATCAGCAGGTAATATGTGATTGTAATAGTCAAAACTTTCATCGGTAACGATATTATTGTTACTATCCACTCTTACTAAACCACGATGTTCGCTTTCGCCTTTTCTGTAAAAATGTTGCCACTCGTAACCGCCAAGAATATCCAAATTGTTATTGCCAAACTCTTTTGCATACTGTGCGTACAGTGAAAGTGAATTATTTGATTTGTTAATAACTTCCCAACCGGTTCTTCCGTAAACATGATCAGTTCCGGCAGTTGTGGGTGTTTTATATTCCTGTTTTCCTGACGATTGCTCAGTTCCCAAATTCAGATGTAATCTTACATCAGGGAAGAAATGCAGTTTATAATCGAATTCAGCACTACCAATAAAGTCGGTAGCATTAGCAATATCTGTTTTTTGCATCAAAGTTGCTAATGGGTTCTTTGTAGCTTGCGGATTAATAGTAATACCTAATTTACTATCGTTTTGCCACCATTGCCAGTAACCATCAAATTTTGAAGCAAAAGGTTCAGCGCTATCCATTACGGGTTGAGTTGGATCCATAGCTACAGCTGCACCAATGGCACCTGTATCGGCATAACGTGTTCTTACGAACATGCCTTTTGCATTTAGGTTAACTTTTAAATGATCGTCGAAAAATGTTGGACTTAAATTTAACGACCCTGTAACACGTTTGAAATTTGTTGTTTTTAAAATACCATCCTGTCCGGTATAACCTACAGAAACGCGGTAAGGTACATTCAACATTCCGCCACCAACGCTCACACTATGATCGGTACTGAGAGCTGTTTGATAAATCTGGCTTTGCCAATCAGTGTTAGCAGTTCCAAGTTTGGCAATTACAGCAGGTTGGTCGGTGTAAAGTTGATTAACATAATCTCTGAATTCGTCACCCGTTAGTACATCAACTGTTTTGCCTACCTGACTTACCGAAACATTACCGTTGTAGCTGATTGAAAGTTTTCCCTTTTTATCTCCTTTTTTGGTGGTAATAATAATAACACCATTCGAAGCACGTGAACCATAAATAGCAGTCGCTGATGCATCTTTCAATACCGTGAACGATTCAATGTCATTTGGGTTAATTGTACTTAATAGGTTGGAAACACCTTTAATCCCATCGTTGTCCATGGCCAAACCATCGATAACAATCAGAGGATCGTTGCTCGCATTTAATGAAGAACCTCCACGAATACGGATTTTTGCTCCGGCTCCGGGTGCTCCACCATCAGTTGTTACGCTAACACCTGCAATTTTCCCAATCATCATGTCCTGAGCATTGGTCGTAAGACCTTTGTTCATCGATTCGGGTTTAATGGCTGTTACCGACCCTGTAGCATCGTTTTTACGAACAGTTGCATAACCAATGGCAATTACTTCGCCAAGAGCTATGGCATCTTCATTCATTAAAACAACAAAATTTCTTTTTCCGGCTACGGAAATTTCCTGATCCTGATAACCAACATATTTGATTAACAGCACCGCGTTGGAGGAAACTGTGAGCGCAAATTCACCATTGAAATTGGTGATGGTACCGTTTGTGGTTCCCTTTTCAAGGATGTTAGCTCCGATGATTGGCTCACCGTTCGCAGCATCTTTTACAACACCTGAAATGGATATTCGCTGGCCATAAGTAGTTGTTGCCAATACAAACATCGCAAAAACGGCAGCAATTGTGCGCATTTTCAGCTTAAAGCTTGTGTACTTCATGCAGTAAAATTTTTTAGGTTGAACTTATTTATTATTTAAAAAATATTTTTTTTGACACACTACACATACATTGTAAATGTTGATGTGTGAAAACAAAATACTCATTTGTGAGAGCAAAAATAAAAGTTTCAAAATCATTATTGATAGGTGTGATATCTGAAAAGTTTAAATAATTAACGCAAACGTTTGCGAAAAAAATACCTTATATTTGCAGTGTTTTTTTTCGAATCTGAAAAGCTCTATTTATTTTTGTATCAGGTATTTTACATCTGTTGAAAAAGATTGTAACGCTTTTGTATTTATAATGCTGTTATTGGTTCAATTTATTACTCTTAACAGTTAAAATTAATTTAATATCGATGAACAAGACACAAATCACCATCAAGGACATCGCCCGCGAATTGAATATTTCACCCTCCACTGTTTCACGAGCTTTGAAAAACCATCCTGATATAAGTCAGGAAACTAAAAACGAGGTCAATGAATTTGCCCGTAAGCACAATTATAAACCCAATGCACTTGCTTTAAGTTTGCGAACAAGTAGAAATAATACTATTGGGGTAATTGTACCTGAAATCATTCATTTTTTCTTTTCTTCAGTACTATCCGGAATAGAAGAAGTTGCCAATAGTGAAGGATTTAATGTTATTATTTGCCAATCAAACGAGGATTACGAAAAGGAGAAAAAAAATACACAGGCATTAATTTCGACAAGAGTTTCAGGCGTTTTAGCATCACTCTCAAAACATACCACTAATTACGATCATTTTCAGGATATAGTTGATGTGGGTATCCCTTTGGTTTTTTTCGATAGAATTTGTATTGGAATCAATACCGACCGTGTGGTTGTGGATGATTATGCCGGAGCATTTGCAGCAGTTGAATATCTTATTCAGAGTGGATGCAAACGTATAGCTTTTTTTAGCTCCCCTTTACACCTTGAGATTTCCAAGAACAGAAAGAACGGATATCTCGATGCTTTGCACAAATATAAAATCCCGGTTGATGAATCGCTCATTCGTGTTTGTGATACACGTGAGGAAGCCATAATAATTACTCCTGAAATTCTCGACAGACCCGACCGACCCGATGCATTTTTTGCAATTAATGACCATTGTGCTACCGGTATTATGTATGCAGTGAAACAAGCCCGATTGAAAATTCCTGATGATATTTCCATCATGGGCTTTACTGATGGCGAACTTGCCAAAGCTTCTGACCCAATGCTCAGCACAGTAGAACAGCACGGTTTCGATATGGGAAAACATGCTGCCAAACTTCTGATTGATAAAATAAACGGTGTTACACAAGGTCGCTACACGAATAAAATTGTGAGAACAAATTTGATTATCAGGGGAACAACGAGATGAAAAGTTTTACGGGTTTCAGGAGTTTCAAGTTTAAAAAAGTTTCATAGTTCTTTAGTTCCAAAGTTTAAAAGTTTCAAAGGTTTCAAGGTACATGTTTGGGTGAGGAGAGTTTCAAATCACGGATAAGGAAGTTTTAAGTTTTTAGGGTTTTAGGGTTTCAATGTTTAAGGTTTAAGGGTTTAATGCTTGCACGCATATAGAGGTTTTAGTTTCTAAGAGATTCATATTTTATAAGTTTATGAATTTTAGCTTATTATAAAAATTATTGTTATCAACATTGTTTATTATTAAAATTATTATATGCATTTATTGTTTATAAACATTAATACTTAACAGGAATTATTATGTCAACAATAAATCGTTTTGAAGATTTAGAAATTTGGAGAAAATCAAGAATTTTATGAAAAGAGATTTTTTTAGCAACGAAAAAACATGAGTTTGCTAAGGATTTTGGTTTGCGAAATCAAATTTTACGTTCATCGGGTTCAATTATGGATAATATCGCTGAAGGATTCGAAAGTGATGGTAACAAAGAGTTTATTAATTTCCTTTCAATAGCAAAAGGTTCTTGTGGTGAAACAAGTTCTCAATTATATCGTGCTTTCGATTTTAAATATTTAGATAAAAACGATTGTGATCAATTAGTTGATCAAACTATAAAACTGTCAGCTGGTATTAAAAGTTTTATGACATATTTGCAAAAAGCAGATTTCAAAGGAAATAAATTTAAAAAAACAAACGAAATTCTGAAACCTGAAACTTATGAAACTTATGAAACCTAAAACTTATTTAAACCCGGAATGCGAAACCCAAAACTCGAAACCCCGCTTGACTTTTTGGCAAATTTGGAACATGAGTTTTGGATTTTTGGGTATTCAGTTTGGATTTGCATTGCAGAATGCCAATGTAAGCCGTATTTTTGAGACATTAGGCGCCGAAATTGATAAGATTCCGGTATTATGGCTGGCTGCTCCTGTAACAGGACTTATTATTCAACCCATTATTGGTCATTGGAGTGATAAAACATGGACAAAACTTGGACGAAGGAAACCATTCTTTTTGTTCGGAGCAATATTTTCCTCGCTGGCAATTTTATTGATGCCCAATTCATCGTCATGGCTCATTGCTGCCGGTACGTTGTGGATTATGGATGCATCAATAAATATCTCTATGGAGCCCTTCAGGGCATTTGTGGGTGACATGTTGCCTACAGAGCAACGTACACTTGGTTTCTCTATGCAAAGTTTTTTTATCGGAATTGGAGCTGTGGCTGGTTCGGCACTGCCCTATGTTTTAGCTAACTGGTTTGGTATTTCTAATATCCCCATTGGCGATGAATTGATTCCTGACACAGTACGATGGTCGTTTTACCTCGGTGGGGTTGTTTTTCTGCTTTCAGTACTTGTTACAATTTTTTTCACTAAAGAGTATTCGCCTGAAGAACTGGCAAATTTTGAAAAACATGAAAGTAAACAGTTGAATGAAAAAGCAGATTTGGTAACAAAAACCGTATCTGTAAGTCGATTCTACAATTTTGGGCTTTTATTTCTGATTTTAGGCGCTGCTGTTGGCGGCCTGGTTTATTATTTTTCGTTTGATATTCAAATTTATATTCTCACGGGAATTTTATTACTTGTGGCGCTAATGTTTTTCATCGTTGGTTTGTTACAAAAAAATGAAAAGAATAACGGATTAACCGAAATAATGACCGATTTACTAACTATGCCCCGAACTATGGGACAATTAGCAATCGTTCAGTTTTTTACATGGCTCTCGTTATTTGCGATGTGGATTTATACAACATCGGCTATTACAGAATATCATTTTGGAACAAACGACAGTGCTTCCGAAGCTTATAACACCGGCGCAAACTGGACAGGGGTACTTTTTGGCGCTTATAGTTTATTTGCTGCTATCGTTGCATTTTTACTTCCGGTAGTTGCAAGGCGTATTTCACGTAAACTTACACATTTATCAGCATTAATTATTGGAGGTTTAGGTTTAATTTCAATGTTTTTATTTAAAAAACCTGATATGCTGATTATAAGCATGTTTGGCGTAGGAATTGCATGGGCAAGTATTTTGTCTATGCCTTATGCCATGCTTACGGGCGCTTTACCTGCAAAAAAAATGGGAATTTATATGGGGATTTTCAATTTTTTTATTGTTTTACCCCAAATTCTTGCTGCTTCAATATTAGGAAGTTTAACTAAACATCTTTTTGGAGGACATGCCATTTATGCATTGGTTTTTGGTGGTGTTTCCATGATTATTGCGGGTTTGTTAACGCTAATTGTTGAGGATAATGACGACCCTTTTTTATTTAAAAAAATCGATGAATCAAATAAATAATCTTATAAAATGAATGAGTTTATTACCGAATGGGAACTTACACAGGAAAGTTTTGAGCAATTCAATAAAAAGTATGCCGAAGATTTTTTTACTTTAGGAAACGGTAAAATCATCCAACAGGGAAATTTTGAGGAATTCTACTCAGGTGAAACATTAACGGGTTCCTACATAAAAATTAATGACAAAAGCGCTTTCGAAAATTCAAAAGCTTGGAAAGTGCCCTATAATCTACAAAATAAAGTAATTATCAATTCACCCGACTGGACACCTGTAGTTGTTAGGTTAAATGATGAAGTGATCGATTTAAATACTTGGAAAGTTCTGAAGTTTCGTCAGATTTTAAATCTAAAAGAAGCATTTACTGAACGAATTTTTGAACTGGAATCACCCAAAGGCTATCAGGTAAATGTAAGATCGAAGCGTTTTATTAGTTTTGCTCAGACAGATACAGTGGTGATTTATTATAATATCAGAAGCCTAAATTTTGAAGGTCGCATTTCGATGATGCCTTTGATTAACGGAAATATCAACAACGACTTTTCTAAAATTAATCAGTTAAGTTGGAATGTTTTACAAACTATAACGCAGAAAGATGTAGCTCATATTTGGACGCAAATAAGATTACATAATTTTCATGTGTGTAACGCTATGGCATATTCCTTCTATAAAAACAACGAAGAAATTAAATCCATTGCGGCCAAAATAGAAAAAGAAAAAGCTGTAGGTTTTTCTGTTGGTACTGATGTGCGTGCTGGCGATAGACTTACACTTTATAAATTTGTAAATATGTTAAGATCCGATGATGTTAATCATGATGATTTGACCAAAACTTCATGTGCCAATGCTTTGCAATCTCGTAACAAAGGTTGGAATACACTCTTCGAAGAACATTTAAGAGCATGGGAAGATATTGTGCATAAACATACATCAGCTTCCGACATTATTCCCGAAAATGAAAGATTATTGCAAATATTAGATCAATACCGCCAATATTAAATATGAAATCAACAAAAGTTTTATTTTACGTACTTATTTTTTTACTTTCGATTTTTTCTGTAAACGCAAACCGAAATTCGTGGATAAACCGTATTGAACCCACAAACTGGTGGACAGGTATGAAACACACCGAACTTCAGCTGATGTTATTCGGACCAAAAATAAGCGATGCTGCAATTCATGTCAATTATGAAGGTGTGTTATTTAAACGTAAAGTGTTAACAGATAATGCTGACTATGTTTTTTTATATCTCGATGTAACTGAAAAAGCGAAACCCGGCAATATGAATATAGTTTTAACGCGCGGAAAGAAAAAACAAACTATTTCTTTTGAATTAAAAGCGCGTCGCGATGGTTCGGCAAACCGTGAGAGTTTTTCCGAAGCCGATGCCGTTTATCTTATTTTTCCCGACCGGTTTGTCAACGGAAATTCTGCCAACGATTCAGTTCCCGGATATCATCAAGGTGTAAATCGCGGTGACTTGAGCAAGCGACATGGTGGTGATATTGAAGGAATTATCTCAAAAATTCCCTATTTGGTCGATTTAGGAATAACTGCATTATGGACTACGCCTTTGTTCGATAATAACGACACTCAATATTCCTATCATCATTATGGTGTATCGGATTATTATAAAATTGACCCACGAATGGGTTCTAATGACGATTTTGTTCGTATGACGAAACTTTGCCATGATAATGGTGTAAAATATATTCTCGATGTTGTGCCAAATCATTGCAGTGCAGCACATTGGTGGTTGCAAAGCAAACCTTCGGTCGATTGGTTCAACGAATGGCCAAAATTTACATCATCAAATTATCGAATGACCGCCTGGACCGACCCATACAGAGCTGACAACGACTTGGAACGGCTTACCAAAGGTTGGTTTGCGCCCAATATGCCCGATTTTAATTTGAATAATCCTTTGGTTTTTGATTACCTCAGGCAAGCGTATGTTTATTGGATCGAAAGCTCTTATACTGCCGGATTACGCATTGATACATATCCTTATAATGACATTAAAATTGCAGCAAAATTTATTCAATCCATTCGCGATGAATATCCGAAAATGAACGTAGTAGGTGAGTGTTGGGTGAAAACACCTGCCGAAACTGCCTATTATCAGTCGGGAAATAACAATAAAGATGGTTTTGATTCACGATTACAAAGTGTGATGGATTTTCTGCTGAAAGATGTGTTGCACGAAGCTATAAATCAGCCGGAAGGATGGGAAACGGGTATGGCACGTTTTTATGCACATTATGCACAGGATTTTGTATATCCGAATACAAATTTACTGATGAATTTCCTGGATAATCATGATATCGACCGATTTTCCACAGCCGTGAAAGGCGATGTGCGGAAATTTAAAATGGGTTTGGCATTGCTTCTGACCACACGTGGTTATCCGCAAATTTATTACGGTACCGAAATTATGCTCGATGGTATTGCAGGAAGTTACGAGGGTCATCGTTTCGATTTTCCAGGCGGTTGGAAAGAAGATAAACGCGATGCATTTACAAAAACAAGTCGTACTGATGCTGAGAATGAAGTGTTTAATTATTTACGAACTTTACTAAATTATCGAAAAAATAATCCTGTTTTACAAAATGGACGAATGAAACAATTTATTCCGCAGGATGGCATATATGTATATTTTCGTTATAACGACCAAAAAACGCTAATGATAGTTGCAAATAACAATGAAGAAGAAAAATACGTGGATGTTAAACGATTTTCTGAAATAATTCGTTTTAACAATGTAGGGAGTGAAATTACTTCGGGAGTATCAATCAACCTGAATGAACTAAAAGTACCTGCAAAAACAGTTTCAGTTTTCGAAATTCACAAATAAATTCTTCAAAATTCATGAAAAAACTTTCATTTGCCGATATCACAGGCAAATTACGTGTTCTGATAACCCGATTTCCGGTTCCGGTAATTCTAATTTTGGGTTTAGCAGTATTGTTTTTCGTTGTTATAAATTGGCGGAATGTTGATGTGCCTGAAAGAATGTGGGCTTTTTTTGCCACAGGCATTCCGGTTATGCTGATGTTTTCGTTACTGACCGAAAATTTTAAAAATCGCCTTTTACGCTTCGGTACAATTTTAATTGTAGTACTCTTTTTATTGCTGCACGTGGTTCTTTTGCCTGAAAAATTGCAAGCAGTCCATATTTTTCAACTTATTGCTATTGGTGTAAGTGCAACTTTAGCCTGTTTTGTAATTTCTTTTTATAAAAAAAACGATGCCAATTCGTTTTGGGAATTTTCGAAAACTTCAGTTTTACAAATTATAATAAGCGGTGTTTTCGCTCAGGTTCTTATGTTGGGCTTAAGTCTTGCTGTGCTTTCGCTTTATGAACTTTTTAAAATTAACATTAAAAATGAAGTGTATCAGAATTTAGCAGTTGTTTGTTACGGTTTGTTTATGCCCTTGTTTTTTCTGGCGAATGTTCCGGCAGGCGAAGAAAAATTTAAAACCGAACTTCGGAATGAAAAATTTATAAAAATACTTGGTTTATACATTTTAATGCCTGTTTTGGCAATTTATACACTTATTTTGTATGTTTATTTCATACAGATAATTGTAAACTGGGAACTGCCTAATGGTTGGGTTAGTTGGTTAGTAACAGTGTTGGCACTTGCCGGCTTTATAACTTTAATGCTTCAATATCCATTACGTGTAGAAAAGCAAAAAGTAGCAGTGTTTAACGCAAGGTTTTTCCCATTGATTCTTCTTCCTCTACTGGTTTTGATGACTGTTGGAATTTTTCGCCGTATTTCGGATTACGGATTGACTATCAACCGAGCTTATGTTTTAATTTTCAACTTTTGGTTATATGGTATAAGCATTTATTTACTCATTACCCAATCAAAATATTTAAAATATATAATTTATTCGTTTTCGATTATTACTGTGTTATTTTCCATTGGACCATGGAGTGTTTATTCAATCACCAAACGATCGGTTTTAGACGAAACACGTAAATTACTCAGTTCAATGCAATATCTCGAAAATGGAAAACTTAAAGATACTGAAACACTAAAATCTATCAGTATAACCGACGAACAGGCTAAGAAACTCGAAGAAAAAGTCAGTTATCTGGCGCTAAATTATGGAAATGCTGTTTTACAGGACTTCTTCTCGCAAAAGATAGATACACTCCCTTACCCTGAAGTGTATAAACTCATGCATCTTAAAAATATAGTTATTGCCGATATATATGAAAAAAACTTTAGTTTTACTCTTAAATATAATTCGGAATTAATAGATGTCAGCAATTATTCGGATGTTATCAGAATCAGCAACGATGAATTTGAAATGCATGATAAAAACATTTCTGTGCTTTTTGACAACAAAATCAATCTATTGAAAGTGAAAATCAAGGATGAAAGCTATGAATTTCCTTTGGATGCCATTTTGCAATCCCTGAGTAAGTTTAAAGATAATGAATTGATGAATGCTGAACAACTTACATTTGACACTACCAGCGCACGATTAATATTTGATAATATTCAATTTATGCAAGACACATCAACGTCCAAAATAAAAGTCAACAATTTTCAAGGGTGGCTTTTTTTAAAAAAATAAAAAATTTTCAAAACCTTATTAGTGATTTTTATGTGACTTTGTTGTTGTTCAAATTCACAAAATTAATTTTTTAAAGATAATTTGTTTTTACTGAAATCGATTGCAAAAAAATTGTTTGATTGATTCTAAAATTATTGTGAGTCCAAACTATTTTTTCACTTTATTTGTGGTAAAAACTTATAAATTCGGATTATACTAAACTTAAATTAAAACATGCAAAATCAAATATTTAAAATGAATTGTTTCGCTCAAACAAAATTAAATGTTTTTTTGGTAGCTACGTTTTCATTCATTCTAATTACTTCGTGTCAACCAACGGTTAATTATCCTGCTTTATCGCCCGATAATAGAAATCTGAATTCTTTAATGACACTCGAAATTGGCGAAAATGACATTTATTTACAGGATTACATTCTGAATGTAAATGATATTGATTCGGTAAAATGTAGCTCTGCTGCTGTTAAAATCGATATTTCGGCTGATAAAACCCTTGCAAAACTGAATGTTTCGCAGGAAATGGAACAATTTGTTGATGTAAGAATATTTGCAAAGGGCGTTTCTTATTCTGTCCCTTGTCGGAAAACCGATAAAACTGATTATACTTTTACATTCGATCCACAGGGGAAGAAATACCTTCGGGTTCAAATTGCCGGTCAAATGAACGATTGGACACCTTCACGAACACCCGATTTGCAATTGAACGCTCATGGATTTTACGAAGTGAAACTTCAGCTCAGCCCGGGAACATATCTTTATCAGATGAATTTGGATGGAGAGCAAAATCACGATGCTAACAATCCGAAAAAAGTGGACAATGGTTTCGGAAAATATAACTCAATACTTGAAGTACCGGGAAATAATCATTTGTTTCCTGTTGTTACTACTAAAAGTTACAGCAACCACAAAATTTCACTTTTAGCTCATAACCAAATAAGCAATGTATTTGTATATTGGCAAAATTACCGTTTGCCCGATAATTTTATCAGAATTTCAAATGGTATTATTACTTTTGATATTCCAGCCGAAGCAAATAAGTTGAAACGTTCATTCATAAGAGTTTGGGCATCGAACAAATACGGAGTAAGTAATGATGTGCTAATTCCTTTACAAAAAGGTGAGGTGCTTACCCAAAGTAAATACTTAACTCGAACAGATAAGCATGCACAAGTTATGTATTTTTTACTGGTAGATAGATTTTTTAATGGCGATACATTGAATGACAAACCATTGAATCGTCCCGATGTGAACAAACGTGTTGATTTCTGGGGCGGCGATTTGAAAGGCTTACAACAAAAAATTGAAGATGGATATTTCGAAAAACTTGGAGTCAACACTTTATGGATTTCACCGCTAAATCAGAATCCACTCGAACCTTATGGATATTATGCCCCTAAAAAAACAAAATTTTCGGGATATCATGGCTATTGGCCAATTTCTTCTTCGAGAGTCGATTTCCGCTTTGGCAGCAATGACGGATTAAAAACATTAGTTAAAAAAGCCCATAATCAACAAATGAATGTATTACTCGATTATGTGGCAAATCATGTGCACGAAGAACATCCGCTTTACAAACAGCATCCGGAGTTTGCAACAAATCTTTATTTGGCCGATGGAACATTGAATGTGGAAAAATGGGACGAGCAGCGTCTGACAACTTGGTTCGATACTTTTATGCCTTCGCTCGATTATTCTAACCCTAAAGTAGTCTCGATGATGACTGATTCTGCCATCTTTTGGTTAAGAGAATTTCAGTTGGATGGTTTTCGTCATGATGCTTGTAAACATGTTAATTTGGAATTCTGGCGTTTACTAACCTTGAAAATGAAGCAACAATTTCCCGAAAATATGAATTATCAGATAGGTGAAACCTATGGTAGCCCCAAACTTATAGCAAGTTATCTGACAACAGGTATGCTCGATGGACAGTTTGATTTCAATGTTTATGATATCGCAAATACGACTTTTGCCGGAGTTGGTGGTGGCGATTTAAAACGTGTTGAAAGTGTACTAAATGCAAGTTTACAAATGTATGGTAGTCATAATTTGATGGGTTATATTTCAGGCAATCACGATAAAGCACGCTTTATGGCTTATGCTTCGGGCGATATAAAATTTGGCGAAGATGCCAAAGCTGCCGGTTGGAACCGTGAAATCGGTATAACTGATTCAACAGCATATGATAAGTTTTTGCTTTTTCATGCCTTTAATTTCACTATTCCGGGCATACCTGTAATTTATTATGGCGATGAAATAGGAATGACAGGTGGTAATGATCCTGATAGTCGCAGAATGATGCGATTTGAAAGTTGGAATGCACGCGAAAAAAAATTGTTCGATGGTGTGAGTAAATTAATAAAATTACGTCGTTCACACCCAGTATTCATTTATGGTGATTTTATCAATATCAAAACTGAAAAAGATACATGGGTGTATGCTCGTAAATATTTTGATGAAGAAGCAATTGTAATACTTAACAATGCTTCGGAGAGTCGTTCTGTTAAAATGGATTTACCGTCGGTATTAAAATCAGAAAATTACAAAAGTGTTTTCGGAACTCAATCTCATATTAATGGTCGTAAGTTAAATGTTTCAATGCCTGCTTATTCACTTGAAGTTTTCATAAGTAAAAACTAATGGTGCAAACTAAAATTATTATAATTTTCGATTACACAATCAAATATCAGGTTAACAAAAACCTGTCAGTATGTTTACATCTGACGGAGTTGAAAGATAAAACCCCATGGAAATTAAAGATGGAAGACAGGCTGTAAAAGCAGAAAACCGAACAGTTTGGCGCAAATGGCTTGAAAATAACCATTTGACTGAGAAATCGGTTTGGCTCATCATTTATCATAAAAAAAGTTCAATGCCATCTATTCGGCAAGACGAAGCTGTGGAGGAAGCCTTATGTTTTGGTTGGATCGATAGCAAAGCTAAAAGCAGGGATAATGAAAGTTTTTATGTTACCTTTACACCGCGAAATCCACGCAGTGGTTGGAGTACTATTAACAAACTCAGGGTAAAAAAGCTTATATCTAACGGATTAATGACTGAGTACGGAATGAAATTAGTGGAATTGGCAATTGAATCGGGAGCATGGGATTTTTATGCTAACAGAAAACCAAAAAGCTTAACTTAGTTAATAATTAAACTTTCGCAAGTATAAGTAATTGAATTTGAAGTACATAAATAAGTGCAATGAATTTTCTACTTGCGGTGTACCGTTCCCCTCTCATAATCATTATTCCTTTTTCTTTCTCCCTTGGAGAAAGTACCCAGCTTGTTCCGAAACATCGGAAAAGGGGGATAAAGGTTCAAAGAGGGGCTGGGGTGAGGTAAGACATCGAAAATTTGGAAAACATAAATTTATATAACTATATGATATTCAATATGCAGCATTAAACTATAATCAGTAATTCAAGCAATTAAATACATGCGAAAGTTGAATTAATAATTGAATTTTGTAAGTACCAGTGTTAAGTTAAAAGTAAAAAGATTAAAATGTTTATAAAGTAAAAAACTATATTTCATTTATTTATGGGTTTATCAATAAAATATGTTAGTTAGGTCAACAGGCAACTTCCGAGTTGCTTGTTGAGTTAATCTATCTACACAGAAGTCGTTCATTCTATGATTCTGTTTTTGATACAAATTAATGTAATCTTTAAAAGTAGTTAATACTTAAATATTTTTCAGCAAAAGCAAATTTTTAAACGATGATACAAATAAATAAAACATTACTTACTGAAGCAGCCGGTAAAGGAATGGATGAATTTCTTCAAGTTTTTATTGATGCCATTCTGCAAAAAATTGATGGAAAACTTACTTCAGAAAATATGGCACAATTAAATGGCTCGCAACATACATTATTGGCATGGCATTTTTTTACTACCGAAATGCGTCAGGGTGGATTTGTCCAATTAATTCAGAATGGTTACGGACCTTATATTTTTGAGAATCCATTTGCAAAAGCCATGCGTCAATTTAGCTGCACAGAGTTATCGAAATTAATTTACAAAGCGAAAGAAATTTACGATGCCAATAAAAAAGAACTGACACGCGAAACAACCGAAGAAGAATTCAATGCAATGTATGTCGATTTTGAAATTTTCGATAATTTGGAAGAATATTTTTTTGATATTGAAGAACAACAAACGGCATTACTCGCTCAGTATGTAGATGAACATATTGAGGAATTCGCAGTGATAATTTGAAGTATTGCTAAGTTAAGAATTTAATATTTATAAAGTAAATAATTATAATTCAATTACTTATTGTTTTATCTTTTGCATAGATTAAAACTTAACATAATAATAGATCTCAATAATTATTTTTCATAAAAAAAATGAGCAAATATTGGTTTGCTCATTTTTTTTAAAGAACTTTTAGTACGTTCTACTTAAGAATTCTTTGCTTTTTCAACTATCGCTTTAAAAGCTTCGGGATGATTCATCGCGAGGTCGGCTAGAACTTTTCGGTTCATTTCAATACCTGATTTGTGCAATGCACCCATTAGTTTGGAATAAGAGAAACCTTCGAGGCGAGCAGCAGCATTAATACGCTGAATCCACAAGGCGCGGAAATTACGTTTTTTGGTCTTACGGTCACGGTAAGCATATTGCAAACCCTTTTCCCATGTATTTTTGGCTACTGTCCAAACATTACGGCGACCGCCAAAATAACCTCTGGTGAGGCTTAAAATTCTTTTTCTTCTTTTACGTGAAGCAACGTGATTAACTGATCTTGGCATAATTAATAAAATGAATTGTGAATGTTAGCGCCACTTTTTTGTGGTCTTTTGAGCTAATACACTCTGATTTTTTACTTGAAAACTGTTTAAAAACTTAGTTCTGATTGATTATTTCATTCCCAACATTGCTTTAACGTTACTTAAATCGCTTTTGTCAACTAATGCAACATGCGTAAGATTACGTTTTTGCTTTGTGGTTTTTTTTGTCAGAATGTGGCTTTTAAAAGCATGTTTTCTTTTAATTTTTCCTGTTCCGGTAAGGGTAAACCTTTTTTTGGCACCGGAGTTAGTTTTCATTTTTGGCATTTCTTGTTTGTATTTATATTGAATTAAAAAATCTCGAAATTTTATTTCTTTTTAGGTGAAAGCATAATTATCATTCTTTTTCCTTCGAGCACAGGTAGCTGATCTACCTTCGCATAATCTTCAAGGTCTTGTGCAAAACGCGCTAAAAGTACTTCGCCTTGTTCTTTAAAAAGAATCGAACGTCCTTTGAAAAATACATAAGCTTTTACCTTACAGCCTTCTTTTAAAAAACTTATTGCATGTTTCAACTTGAAGTTATAATCATGATCGTCGGTTTGGGGTCCGAAACGAATTTCTTTAACAATAACTTTGGCTGTTTTGGCTTTTTGTTCTTTTTCGCGTTTTTTTTGCTGATAAAGAAATTTCTGATAATCAATAATTTTACATACCGGGGGTACTGCTGTAGCTGCTATTTCTACCAGATCAAGTTCAAGTTCATCAGCTTTTCGCAGTGCATCCTCAATAGAATAAATGCCTTGTTCTACGTTTTCGCCTACTAAACGAACTTCTTTAACCCCTTTTATTTTCTCGTTAATCCTATGGGGCATTTCTTTTTCTTTCACCTTATTAGGTCTGATTGATAATTGTTTAGCTATACTTTGTTTCCTCCCTGAATTTAGTTGTTTTTGTTTTATGATTTGAGGGCGCAAATATAATCATATTTTTTCATTCTTATGGCATGATACGATATTTTTTTGTATAATTCATTCCTTAACTGCCAATCATTCTGTAATTTGTAATTGAATGTAGTGTTTTTATATATATATTTTTAATGGTATCGATTTCCAGCTCCTTTCTGAATTCATTTTATTGTTACTTTTTTTGACAATAATGCTATCCAAAAAATTATAATTTGTTTGAAAAAAGCTATTTTTGTAACACGTTTGATAATTTTCATTAGTATAAACTTAAAAATTATATCATGACAATACGACAACTATCGGTTTTTCTCGAAAACAAAACCGGACATTTAAATCAAATACTTGAAGTATTAGCCCGTAACAATATTAATATTAATGCGTTAACTGTAGCCGATAGCAGCGATTATGGTTTGGTTCGAATGCTTGTATCCGATCCTGAAAAAGCTGTTATTGCTCTGCAATCTGAAAACTATTCGGTACGAATTCATCATGTTATTTCACTTGAAATGCCTTCTGAACCTGGTTCGATGTGGAAGATTCTTACACTTTTTGCCGATGCAGGAGTTTTCATCGAATATGTTTATGCATTTAGTTTTGGTACGAAATCAGTGTTGGTAATCCGTACAAATGATGGCACTAAAGCAATTGAAATTATTACGAAAAATAACCTGAAGCCTATTAGCGAATCTGATTTAAAAATTGACCTATGATTTGGAATGAAAAAATGGAATGCATGAGTCGTGAAGATATGCGCACTCTTCAAAGTGAAAGATTGGTTCATTTGGTTGAACGCGTTTATAATAATGTTCCGTTTTACCGTAAAAAAATGGACGAACTTCATATCAAACCGACTGATATCAAAAGTATTGATGATATAGTTAAACTTCCGTTTACCTATAAAAACGATTTAAGAGATAATTATCCTTTTGGTATGTTTGCTGTGCCTATGTCGCAAATTGTGCGTGTGCATGCATCAAGCGGAACAACAGGGAAACCAACAACCGTTGGATATACCCAAAAGGATATCGATGTGTGGAAAGAAGTTCTTTCTCGATGTCTTGCAATGGCTGGTGTTACAAAACATGATATAATACAGGTTTCGTATGGTTACGGACTTTTTACAGGTGGTCTTGGCGTACATTATGGAGCAGAAAATATGGGTTGTACCGTTGTTCCTGTTTCGGGAGGAAATACACGCCGGCAACTACAATTGATGGCTGATTTTGGTTCAACTGTGCTGGCTTGTACACCATCCTATGCATTGCATTTGGCTGATGCTATGTCAGATCATGGATATTCATTGAAAGATTTAAAATTGAAATCAGGAATTTTTGGTGCTGAGCCATGGACCGAAAATATGCGAATCGAACTGGAGAAAAAATGGGGCATTAAAGCATTTGATATTTATGGCTTAAGTGAAATTATGGGTCCTGGTGTGGCGAATGATTGTGCTGAACACAGTGGACTGCATATACACGAAGATCATTTTTTTGCAGAAATAGTTGACCCAGACACGAAACAACCACTACCGGAAGGATCGGAAGGTGAATTGGTTTTCACAACTCTTACCAAAGAGGGAATCCCTCTCATAAGATACAATACCCGCGATTTATCAACACTGAATTTTGAGAAATGTGTATGTGGACGAACTACAGTGAGAATGAAAAAAATAACCGGACGAAGCGATGATATGCTTATTATACGTGGAGTGAATTTGTTTCCATCACAGATTGAGCAGGTATTGCTTGAGATGGGTGAAACCAGTGCACATTATATTTTATATGTTGACAAGGAAAACAATCTGGATACACTTGAACTCCAGGTAGAAATGGATGAAGCGAACCTGATGGATACTATTCGCGATTTGCAAATGCTTACCCGAAAAATTGAAAATGCTTTGAACAGCGCTATCGGATTGAGCGTAAAAGTTACTTTAGTCGAACCTAAAACACTTGCCCGCAGCGAAGGTAAAGCTGTTCGGGTAATCGATAGGAGAAAATTCAAATAAGAAAATTTCGATTTGCAGAATTTTTTCTGCAAATCAATATTTTTTTATAGCTTTGAAAGACTTTTCCTTCAAAAAAACCGGAAAAGTCTTTCATCATTTATATAAATTTAAAGCAAATTCCCCAAAATAAATTTCTAATAATTATGATTTTTGAAAAAGAACTTGTTGATACTTTATTTGATGAATTTAATCAGCCTGATATAACCAAACTTTCGATACGCGAAGTGGGTAAACTTGTATCGAAAATTGAACAAGCAAGTGGTAAAGAGTTTATTCATATGGAAATGGGCGTACCCGGTTTACCTGCTTCAAAAATAGGCATTAAGGCTGAAAAAGAAGCACTTGAGTTGGGATTGGCAAATTCATATCCAAATATTGAAGGAATTCCATTTGCTAAAAAAGAAATTTCAAGGTTTGCCAAACTTTTTATGAATATCGATGTAGATCCTGTTTGTTGTATTCCTACGGTAGGAGGAATGCAGGGAAGTTTTGCAGCACTTTTGGGGTGTGCAAGAATTCATCAGGATAAACCTTTTACACTTTTTATTGATCCTGGATTTCCGGTAAATAAATCACAATTACAACTTCTCGGGCTTCCCTTTAAATCGTTTGACATTTTGAACTTCAGAGGTGAAAAATTAAGAGAGAAATTAGAATCGTTTTTGCAAAAAGGTGATATTTGTACTATTACATATTCATCACCAAACAATCCCTCATGGATAAGTTTAAACGAAACTGAATTGGAAATTATTGGCAAATTAGCCACAAAATATGATGTCATTGTGGTGGAAGATCTTGCTTATTTTGGTATGGATTTTAGAAAAGATTACGGAAAACCGGGAATTCCGCCATATCAGCCAACAGTGGCAAATTATACCGAGAATTATATTTTGTTGCTTTCAGCCTCCAAAATTTTCAGTTATGCCGGACAGCGTATCGGAATGATGATTTTTTCAAAGAAACAATATTCGATGCGATATCCAAATCTTAAAAAATATTTCACCAGCGATGCATTGGGACATTTTATTCCGTACGGAGTATTATACGCTACTACTGCAGGAACTTCGCACACAGCACAATATGCATTGGCAACGATGTTAAAAGCCGCCAACGATGGTACAATAGATTTTACCCGCGAGCTTCATCATTATGGAGAAAAAGCACATTTAATGAAAGAAATCTTTCTCAAATATGGTTTCTTTATCGTTTATAAAGATGAAAAAGGCGATTTGGCTGATGGCTTTTATTTCACGATTGCTTATCCGGGAATGACCAGTGGTGAATTGATGAAAGCATTTTTATATTACGGTATCAGCGCCATTTCGTTAAACATAACAGGGAGTGAAAATCCAAATGGTTTGCGAGCCTGTGTTTCATTTGTTCGTATGGACCAAATTCCTGAACTGGATAATAGATTGAAAATGTTCGTTGAAGAGCGTAATGGATAATATTGATACATTGCTTTGAGTTTTTTATATAAAATTTCACTATCTGAAAATCAAATAGTATTTCTGCATAAAAAAAGAGGGTAAACTTGTTAGTTTCACCCTCTTCATTTTCTCGATATCTCTTATTGTTTTCGGATGTAAATGTTCCAGGCAATGCGGTCGATAATATTTGTAGCAAAATTTGTCTGCCTTACAGTTTTAAATATTTCTCCGATAGCGTCAATATTTTCACCCATCAGCGTTCTTAAAGTAGTAGAACTACCATCGTCGAATGTAATTTTAATATCACGTTTTGCAAAAGTTACATTTTGGTCAGTGGAATCTGGCTGATTTACAATTATTTCAACTTTTGCATTTGTTTGCAAAACTCCGTTAAGATATACTTTTGCACTGTCGGTAACATTGGGTTGTTTGCTGCGTACAATCTGAACATTGCCGATTGTTAAAGAATATGTTCTTTCTTTGTATTTGAAATTTTTATCAAAAACTTTTACCGTTGTTAGTTTTTCTTCGTATAAAATTTTTCCTTCTTTACTGATAGCATAAGCTGAGATTGCTGTATCACCACTATTTTCTGTACGGCTTACGGTGTAACCAGATGCCAGTTCATAAATTGATGAAGCGTTAAACCCATTCACTTTGTTACGGGTGCGTAATTCGGTAAGTGTGCCAATACTTTTGTTGTCGATACTGAAATCGGATTTTAAGCGATACTCATTTCCTATGACACGATTTCTCATCACATAATAGTCGCGTACTTTTGCTTCAAAATTATTTTTGAGAGTTGTATCAGCTATCTGAAACCAGAACATTGTAAGAGGATTGCGTACTTTTTTAAGAGGTAAACGAACAATCATGAATTCGCTGTCAGAAGTTCTTGTAAAGAATCGAAGATAGGGCTTATTGTCTTTTACACGTTTCCAAGAATATTCATAAATTCCTGAGATTTTGTCGAGTGTGATGAGCACAGTATCATTCGGCATAAAGTCGCCAATTCCGGTTGATGGAACTTTTAATATTTCATTACTTCCTGAAACTTCGCTTTGAGTTAAAAGTTGAAAGTCGGTTGAAGCATTGATTTTTTTAATTGCATTGTCGAGCGTATTCACATTATCATTCAGTGATTCCTTCAACGAAGTTTTAAAAAGATCATTATCGCAGGAAGCAAGAACCATTACTAAAGCCAAAGAAAAAAATTTTAAATCTTTTGTTTTCATACACATTAATATTTAAAAATTTAATAAGAATACTTTATATACACTGACTGATAACTATTGAAAAAGTTTATTTCAATACAATATTTTAACGCAAAATAAATTTGAAAATTATTTTTGAATGAATAAATTTTTATGATTATCCGCTTTAACGTCTTTAAAAATATTATCTATGTCAGATAAAATTTATGTATATGAATTTACTGAATTTCATTTCACAATATCCAGATAAAGAAAGTAGCATTATAAAGTTCAAAGAAACCAGAGAACATATAGGAATAACATGTATCAAATGTGGTTCGGGGGGACACAAGTGGTTAGAAAAGCGGATAGAATTTGAATGTAAAAGCTGTGGAAAAAGAATATCATTAAGAAATGGAACTATTTTGGAAGGCAGTCATTACCCTTTAAGTATTGGTTTATAGCTATTCACTTGTTAACATCGACCAAAAAGAGTTTCTCTGCGTTAGAGCTTCAAAGGCAATTCGGTCATAACAGGTACGAACCAATTTGGTAAATGTTACATAAGTTATGTGAAGTAATGGGAAAAAGAGATGACCCATATCAATTGACAGAGATTATTGAATTGGACGATGGATTTTTCACAACACTAACCCCGGATAAGGAAAAAGGCAAGCCACTGAAGCCAGGCAAAGGGAGTCAACGCAAGAGTAAAGTGGTGGTTTTGGTGGAAAGCAAACCATTGGATGGCGAAAAGACTAAGAAGGGGAAACAGAGAAAAGTTGGTTAGATGATTGTTGTTGATAATTTAAAAAGAACAACCATTAAAGAAATTGTAAATAATCACCTGAAAAGGGGAAGTGTAATTGATACAGATGATTTAAATTCATATAGCACTTTGCGGGATTTAGATCTAAAGCATCAATCACAAGTTATACCAAAAGAGAAAGTAAATGAAATGTTGCCATGGGTACATATTGCTATAAGCAATGCAAAGAGACTTTTGCTAGATGTACACCATGACATTCAACCGGATTTTCTTCAAAATTATCTGAATGAGTTTTACTATAAATTCAATAGAAGATATTTCGGAGAAAAACTATTCGAAAAGTTAGTTACCGCCTGTAAACTGAGATTAACTAATTTTAATGCGCGAAAGCGGATACTCATATTATCTTTTATCTCTTCACATCATCCAACGAAATACCGAATGCTGCAACTCCGGGAGCAAAGTATTTAACAGCCCCCGCCGGTTTAAATTGTGTTGCCAAACTTGCCTGTTTCACACCGGTACGATGTGTAGGATTTGCAGCATAATAACTTTCCCAGGTTCCGTAAGGTGCAGGTTTGCCGAGTGTTTCGGGACTGCGATAAGCCCAGAATACAGTATTTGAAGCATTGTCAATAGCTATTCCGGTGATATACAAATTTTCATCGTCAACCGGAGCATTATCAATGCGTTGAGCTCCCGAACCATTCAAATTAGCCACCCAAAAACCAACTTTATCGGCAGGTGCAGTTACCGAGAAATATATTTTCTGATTTACCTTATCTATAACAAAGGTGCGAATCGCAAAATCGCTAAGAATTGCTCCAAGCGATGGAGGGGCAACATTTCCGGCAGAATTTGTGGTCAGAATATCTCCCAAAAGAAAGCGATAGAGTCCCCTGCCCTTTCCACCTTTTGCCCAAAAATAAGCCTGATCGTAATAATTAACGCCACCGTTTAGCTGTCCGAAATTCATTCCGTTACCAAAATAACCCAAACGGTCGGTTTTTACCAGATAATATGGTACTGAAGTTTGTGCATCGGCATTGCCGTTCCAGGTAAATTTTCCGTGCGTAGCAGCTATTGGAGTTCGATACAGAAAATCAGACCAGTCAGACCAATAAATAAAATCCCGATCGACAAAACCATTGGCAAACCCAAAACGTGAACTCATCCCTGCGTTGTTAATAACCTCAGTTTCCTGTGAAGTTGTCATATTTACTACGCGGATATTCCCATCGCCCGAAGTGTCCGTTTGCCAGTCATCGAACAGTCCGGTTTTAGTACCTGCATCGAAAATATACAGTTTATCGTTTACGGCAAATATATTAAAAGGATGTTTACCGCTGTTGATATCGGTAACCATAAAATCTTCGGTACCTTTATCAAAAATACGTTGCCTAAGTAGCTTATTGTTTTTCTGTGCCATTACCAGACTTCGGGCTTTAACATCATGCACGTGAAAGGTTCGGGAAATAACCGTGTCGGGTCCACCATCCATTTTTACATGCACAGTTACTTTTTCATCAACATTTTTCTTATCGAAATACACATTAACTGATGCATCGGTGGTTTTACCGTTAACAAGTGTTTTACCTTTTGCATTTTGAGAAAAAGTCCATTCGTAATTTACCGTCGAACCATATGGATTGTAAATAAGCACACTAAAATTCGATTCCTGATAATACTTCACTGAGTCGGTGTTGATATAAACCGTGGGGATACTATCGTAAACAGTAATATCAAGCGTTTTGATATAATTATCGTTTGAATCGACACGGAGTTTAATGGTATATTTACCTGATTTTTTATAAATATACGAAGGATTTTTTGACATCGACTTTCCACCATCGCCAAACTCCCAGTTCCAGTATTTTGCTTCCCATTTATCATCTTTACCGGTAGTGGTATTAGTAAAAGTTACTTTCTGACCGGCTTTCGGCATTTCGGGAGCATACGAAAAATTCACTTCAATTTTATCGCTGCACGAATTAAAGAATATGGCAATCAGCAATCCTGAAAAAATTATATGCTTGAATTTCATTTATTTATTAAATTATTTTTATTTGAAAGTAAAAAATACACGAACAAATTTTCGTTTTTTTTAGTTTTAATCGGACAGGGAAAATTTTTGTTTGAAAATAATTTGCAAATATAGTTAAAACTGTTCAGCCAAATTACGATACAAGATGCTTTAATTGTTAATTTATGATATTAATTTAAAAAGAGAAAAAATGCAATCAGAAAATGCTTAATTTTACGTCTGAATTACATATTAACCCACAGAATATGCAAAAAAGAAAGCAAAAGACAGGAACGAAGAAGAATTTTGTGCTGGATACCAATGTGATACTGCACGATTATAAATGCATACAAAATTTTGAAGAAAACGATATTTACATTCCGATAGTTGTTCTTGAAGAACTTGATCATTTTAAGAAAGGGAACGAGCAAATTAATTTTAATGCACGGGAATTTTCACGCGAGCTTGATTTGATTGCCAGCGATGCAATTTTTAAAAGCGGTGCTTCGCTGGGCGAAAATAAAGGTAAATTATTTATACTTACCGGAACGGGGTATCCGCAAATTATTGCCGATTCGTTCATGGAAAAAACGCCCGATCATCTGATTCTGGCTGCCGTTTATAACCTCAAGGAAAAAAACAAAAACACTAAAACCATTCTTGTATCCAAAGATATAAACTTGCGCATGAAAGCACTTTCGCTTGGTATTGAGGCTGAAGATTATATCAACGACAAGGTTACTAACATTAACATTTTTGAAAAAAGCCATGAAATTTACAATGATATACCTACTGAAATAATTGATAATCTTTACAGCAATGGAGGTACAATACCCCTCGAGGAACTTGCATTCTCAGGCGATATTGAACCGCAGGATTGTTTTGTACTGAAAAGTATCCGTTCCAGTGTACTAGCCCGTTACAATCCTTTTACAGGTTTGATTCAACGCATCACCAAAGAACGTTGTTTCGGAATAGAACCACGCAATGCAGAACAAGCATTTGCCCTGAACGTGTTGCTCGACGATGATATTAAACTTGTTGCTCTTACCGGAAAGTCGGGAACAGGTAAAACACTGCTGGCGCTTGCGGCTGCTTTACAGAAAAGTGAAACATATAAACAAATTTTATTGGCTCGTCCTATTGTAGCGCTGGCAAATAAGGATCTTGGCTTTTTGCCCGGCGATGAACAAAAGAAAATTGCTCCCTACATGCAGCCGCTTTTCGATAATCTGAATGTTATTAAACATCATTTTTCGTATCAGGGAAAGGAAATTCGCCAGCTCGAGGAAATGCAGAAAAACAAACAATTAGTGATTGAGGCGCTTGCTTATATTCGCGGACGAAGCCTGAGTGAAACATTTTTTATTGTTGACGAAGCCCAGAATCTAACCCCGCACGAAATAAAAACCATTATCACACGTGCAGGCGAAGGTACAAAAATTGTTTTTACGGGTGATATTCAACAAATTGATTCGCCTTATTTAGATATGTTCTCGAACGGATTGGTTTATATGATTGACAGGATGCACGGTCAAAATATTTTTGCACATGTAAATCTTGTTAAAGGAGAGCGAAGCTATCTTTCGGAACTTGCAAGCAATTTACTGTGAAACCAAACGTAAATGTCGGAAAATAACACCAATAGACTTGCCACAGAAAATATCGGGAAACTCATTTGGGAGTTTTCTATACCGGCCATTACAGGCACTATTGTAATGTCGCTTTACAATGTAGTCGATCGTATTTTTATAGGTCAGGGCGTGGGACCGCTTGCCATTTCGGGGTTGGCGCTAACTTTTCCGTTTATGAATGTACTGCTTGCTTTCGGTATGCTTATTGGTGCCGGAGCTGCTTCACGTATATCCATAACCCTTGGCGAAGGTGAAACTGAAAAAGCTGAAAAGATACTCGGGAACGCATTTTCACTTACTTTCCTGATAACCGGCAGTGTTGTTTTGCTTTCGTACATTTTTATGGAAGATTTACTTTTACTCTTTGGCGGTACCGAAAAAACTACTTCCTACGCCATGGAGTACATGAAAATTATTGTGCCGGGAAATTTACTTGCAGCGCTGTTTTTCGGCATGAATAATATTATCAGAGCTTCCGGTCACCCTAAAAGAGCCATGCATTCCATTGTAGTAGCCGCTTTGCTAAATGTAATTCTCGATCCTATATTTATTTTTGTACTTGATATGGGAATTCAGGGAGCTGCAATTGCTACAGTAATATCATATTTTATTGGCAGTATCTGGAATGTTTCTCACTTTTTGGGAAAAAATACCAACATAGTGTTGCGCAAAAAGAATTTCAAACTCGACCGAAAAATTATTTATTCCATTGTGAGTATCGGAATGTCGCCATTCAGTATGCAGATAGCAGCAAGTTTGGTTATAATTATTATTAACACCACTTTACTGAAATATGGAGGTGACCTTGCAGTGGGAGCTTATGGAATTTTAAACAGTCTCCTTATTCTGGTACTAATGCTTATTATTGGTTTAAACCAGGGCACACAACCAATAGTAGGATACAATTTCGGTGCGAAACTTTACAGCAGAATGTTTGCAACGCTAAAACAAAGCGCAATTATTGCTACAATTATTACAGTAAGCGGATTTCTTATTTTTATGTTGTTTCCGCATGCAGTAGTTTCGGTTTTCAGCACTGATGTACAATTGCAGAATATTGCAGCCAACGGATTACGGATTACGGTTTTGATGTTTCCTGTGGTAGGTTTCCAGATTGTTGTGGCAAACTTCTTTCAATCCATTGGGAAAGCCAAAATTGCTATTTTTCTGAGTCTTACCCGTCAGTTTATTTTTATGATTCCCTGTTTGCTGATTTTGCCCGGAATTTTCGGATTAAACGGTGCATGGGCTTCATTATCTACCTCCGATGGACTTTCCACCATAGTTTCGCTGCTGACAATAACAATTTTCATCAAAAAGTTTCATAAAGAAAACGAGGGGAGATAGTTTTCTAGTAACGAGTTAAAAGTTACGAGGTTCGAGTTTCAGGTTTCAAGGTTTTAGAGTTTTAGAGTTTAAGAGTTTCAACTTTCCACTGTCAGCTTTCGACTATTCACTATCAACTATCCACTGTTAACAATCCACTTAGTACATCGGATTTAGAAACAACCCGTTCCATCCCAGCAATGGGTGCAAAGTTTTTCTTTGGGCAAACCTATTGCTTCTAATAAATCATCAAAACGTTGAAAAACAAACTTGAAATTCTGTTCTATTTCTGTTATAATGAAAACTTATATAAACGTAGCTCCTGCAAATCGTGCTACATGTGAATAATTGTCAGTACAAATAAAAACTTTTTTATCTATATTAGGGAAACAAATCTGAAAAATCCGCTCATAAATTTTCTTTTATTTCTGAAGTTTGTTCTACGGACATAAAATTACATCAACTTATATATTCGTGCAAGAAGTTAACGGATCGAAGTGTAAAATCGGTAAAAAAAATTTTTCTAAGTTTATTGTTCAAAAAGTAATCATAAATTATGAGTTAATAAAAATATAAAACCGATAACATCATTGTAACAACACATATTTATGATGAATTTTCAATTCATATTATCATTTTATTTTTGATTAATTTATTTTTCTGACATTTTATTCAACAATATAAGATTTTGCTTTACATTGTTAAAATATATTGCGTATTTTCTTGATATTTATATATTATACTATATTTTGTTAATAAATTAATAGTTATACATTGAAAGCACAGATAACACAAAGTTAATTCATTAATTTACAATTATATATAGAATTAAATCATTTTAAATAGTTTAAATCTTTCACTTTAATCATTTTTTTTTGGAA
>CAYNGF010000028.1:0-35027 GCA_964396515.1 uncultured Paludibacter sp. | reverse complement strand
TTCAAGATATGAATCGTCCGGACCTAAAAGCCGTTCAATATTTTCTTTGATTTCATTATAGTCATCTTCAGTAACAAAGCGCATCGGCTCGTCGTCGAAAACACTTTCCGGAGACTTTAGGAGCGTTGTTTTCAGATACAGTAATGGCAGAATCTTTAAAAAATTATCTACAAATGTCTCCTTGTCTGTTTCGGGCAGTTTTTCGAGCAACAAACAGGTTTCGGCTGCTACTGTAACAAATTCGATAACATTTTGTGAATAAACAAAATGGTTTGTAAAAGCTGAATCAGACATGCTGTATCTTTTTTATAAAATAAATTTTAATGAAATTCTTTTGCAAAATTACGAAAAATATCTTAAAAGAAAATTTTAGTATAAATTGTTATTAAAGAAAAGTGTAGAATAAAAAAATCTGTATTTTAAGTGTTTTTTTTAAATTCGTACACAATAAACCATAAAAGTACTCTGGAATTAACATGAAAAACGAATTTGAAGAAACAAAACCTTTAAAATTTTGTTTTATGATAAAACAAAGTGAATTGAAAGCAAAAAAATTCCTTTTTAAAATACAATAATATTATGGAAGACAGATTAGTAACACTAAAGAACTACGAAACAATGGTTGAAGCATTGTTTGATCAAGATTTGTTACAGAAAAACGGGATTCAGAGCAGTATAAACAATGGTAATTCTGTAGAGTTGATGCCTATGTTTAGTGAAATTAACGATGGACTACAGATTATGGTACTTGAAAATGATCTTGAAAAAGCATTGGAAGTGCTTGAAGAATATGAAAATGCTGTTGAATAATTCATCATTTTTTTAACGCTAACAGCTTATTCGTTAATCATATGAAATAAAATAAATTATCTCCGTTTACTTGTTACATCTCTTCTTTAAAAAGTTTATTCGTGCATATACTTGTCTGATTGGCAACTAAGTTCAAAAATCTGTAGTGAGTCGGGAATAGAATAATATGCACTTCAAATTAATTTTACACCTCCTGAACTTGTTAAATAATATTCTTTAGTTGAAAATTGCTAATTTTGCAATTTAGAGAAATTTACAACTGAACCACTTCAGACAAAACCTAATCAATAGTTGGATTTACATCAAACTTCGCAAAATACAGAATGAAAAAACTATATCCCGAAGAAAAGTTACTCATGTTATCAGCAAAAATAAATCCTGCATTAAACGATTTATTGCTTGCTGAGCAGCTAATATTACAGGTTCTTAACTGGGAAAAATTAGTCGATCAGGCTATAAGTAGGTCAATGGGACCATTATTATACAAATTATTTTTGCATAAGCAGTTAAAAGAAAAAGTTCCCTCCTCTGCATTCAAAAAATTGGAAGCCGCTTATTACACTACGCTTCGTCGCAATATGCTGCTATTAAACGCTTGGGCCGAAGTGGCTGCCGCGCTTGCAACCGCTGATATCAAAGTTATAGCACTTAAGGGAATATATCTTGCCGAACATTTATACGAAGATATAGGTGTTCGGCAGTTAAGCGATATTGATTTGTTGGTTCAACCTGAAAATGGTGAAAAAGCACTTGAGGTACTTACGCAATTAGGCTATCAATCTACCAAAAATCCTTTTTCTACCGAATTGAAACCCGATAATGATTTTGTGCATTATCCGCCCATGCTGCGCGATGGTTTATCCATAGAAGTGCATGTCCGGCTGCATCGCCCTGATCGTGCCTATCAACTTAACACAAATGCTTTCATTGAGCGTGCCGAACCGGTTATCATTAATGGAGTTTCAGCTTATACACTTTCCTTTTACGATCAATTGTTATTCCTATGTATCCACTCCGAAAAACATTTCACAGGCAGTAAAATTCAATTTAGTTGTTTTACCGATCTGGCAAATTTCCTTTTCAAATACTCACAAAATATGGACTGGGAAAAACTCATAGCATTAAGTCGTGAGAACTTATGCGAAACTATTGTATTTAAACAATTATTGTTGACAGCTCGATTTTTTGATGCTCCCATTCCGGAAATTTACAGAAAAAAATATATTAAAACTGTAAATGCAACCCATGAAGAAGTATTTATGCGTTTTTTGCGAGGATATATGTTTGCCGGTCATCATTTTGAAAATTTCAGTACAAATATTGCAGCCATCAAAGGATTTCGAAAAAAACTTCATTTTCTGTTGGGAAATCTATTTCCGCCAAAATCATATATGGTGCAACGTTACCACATCAGTAATGAAAAACATTATAGGATATACTATTTTTACCGGTTTTATATTGCTGTAAGTAGCATATTGGGGAAAATTAAAACCAACTCTAAATGGGTAAAAGAAAGATGATTTTTCTATATCTTACATGAAACTATTTTCTTTCAACTCTCAACACCCAATCCTTGTGTCGAACTCCCCAACCTGACAGGGTTCGCAAGAACCTGTCAGGGTTAAAAAACCATTCTGTCAGGGTTGAAAACTAAAAATAATAAGATGATGATCCCAAAAAACCAATAATAATTGTTAAACTGAAATTATTTCATCAAACAAAGGCAAAGTATTTGCGTTGTAACTTGCGACACAAATTTTTTTAAACCCTAAAAACGAATCAAAAAAATGAAAAAAAGAATTGCCCTGTTATCACTCGCTGCAATTTTTGCTTTTGCTACTATAGCGACTGCAGATAACTCAAACAAAAAAGCAGCCGAACCTACAAAGAAAGAAGTGAAATCAGAAAAGAAAGAAGGTTGTTGCAATGAAGGCGCTCAAAAAGGCGACTGCAAAGGAGAAAAAAAATCCGACTGCAAAGGAGAAAAAAAAAGTGACTGCAAAACTGAAAAACAAGGTTGCTGCAAGGAAAAAAAATAATTTTATCGCAACTACCAACATGCAAACCCTGCTCACTATAAAAACGGGCAGGGTTTCCTATTTCCTATAAAGTGGAAAAATTATAATCTTTCCAAAATTTTACTCAAACCCCAACAGTATTTCTCAAATCCAAACATAGTTAGCCACCGCATTAACCACCAAACCTACGCACCTCCACCCAAACCTGACATCGTTCACCTGAACCTGTCAGCGTTGAAAAACCACACCATCCTCCCTGAAAAACAACTCTTTTAAGCCTATAGATTAAATTATTTCCAAAATTTATCCTATCTTTGTCTGTTCATTTTCCAAATTGAAATAGATGATTTTTTGAACAATAATTCATTGACAATGAAATTTATATTCAGATATATTTACCTCCCCGTAATTTTAACCGGAATTTTATCCGCTTGCAACACCGACCCTGAAGGTATTTATGGGACTATTACACCTGTGCAGGTTAGCAGCATGCCCGGTACCGGCAGAGCCTCTGCAGTAGCATTTGCGGTTAATGGGAAAGGGTATGTTCTAACAGGCAGAAGCAATAACCCAAAAGATAGTTTAAAGCAACTTTGGGAGTATGACCCTGCATCGGATCAATGGACTGAAAAAAAAACTTTCCCCGGTAAACCAAGAGTAAAAGCCGTAGCTGTAGAAATAAAAGGGAAAGCGTATGTTGGGTTAGGATTTCAAAGCAATACTGGGGCAGTACTTAATCAAAAAGCCTATTTTACCGATTTTTGGCGTTACAACCCTGTGACTGACAGTTGGGAAAAATTGGCCGGATTTCCCGGAGGCGATACATCCGGAAGTTTTTATTTTGTAATGAACGACTGTTTATATGTCGGTTCAGGGTATGAATATCTTACCATGAAGAATTACTTATGGTGCTATTATCCCGAAGAGGATCGTTGGGTACGTCTTAACGATTTACCCGGTGATAATCGTTTTGGTCCCGCAGGTTGTTCCGATGGCGAAAAAGCATTTTATGGATCGGGTTTTAAAGCTGTATGTATGAACGATTGGTGGGAATATGATGTTATTAAGGATTCGTGGCGCGAAAGAAGAAGTATTCCCGGCAAAAGAGTAAATGGTACTGCATTGGCTGTTGGAAACCGTTTTTTTGTTAGTTCAGGCCGCTATTTTAATGGTAAATATAACCTCATTAACCCCGGAAAGCTTTATAATGATATACTTGAATACGAACCCGCACGAAATCGTTGGCATCATCGGGGCGAAATTCCCGGTGGTCCACGCGAAAATGCTCTATCCTTCGTTATTGAGAATAAAGCATACATAGGTTTTGGTGAAAATGATGAGGGAGTGCTGAATGATTTATGGTGTTTTGAACCCTAGGAGCGAGAAGAGTATAACAAGCAAGAAAAAAAACCGAAACCCGAAACAAACATAATTATCTTACGAGCTTAATAGTCTGATTTTGATAAGAAAAAAAAATAAAATACTTCCTTTGCTGTTGCTGATTGGAATATTTCCTTTATCGGCACAACGACCTGTCCTTCATGATACAGTACGATATGCTGTTACGCTTGGAGGGCTTTATTCTTCCGGACAATTTGCCCCTTTCTGGTTACAAAGTCTCAATTATGGGAAAGTCTATCACACCCCAACTACAGCCTATGGATCTTTGGCAGTGTACAAAGATTACGGATATCGTGAACGATTAGTCGATTGGGGGTTCGGAGCAGATTTTCTCTCCCGTACTGATTTGGAGGTCAATGGTATTTATGCTCCAATAAAAAAAGAGTTTTATTTTCAGGAACTATATGCCAAAGCGCGATTTATGTCTTTCCAAATTATTGCAGGAGCTAATGAAGAAATAATTGGTGTTCAAGATTCCTCACTTTCAGCCGGTGGATTCATCTTTTCTAAAAATGCACGTCCCATTCCAAAAATAACTGCAGGATTTACGGATTATGTTGCCATCCCAAGTACAAATGAAAAATTGTTGATTAAAGGTAGAATATCTCATGGGTGGTTTTTAGATGATTACTATTTAAAAGTTACGGACGTATTGTTACATCATAAAAACTTATATTTAAAAATTAAAGGAAGTGATTATCCATGGTGGATTGAAGGCGGATTGGAGCATTTTGCAATGTGGGCAGGTAAAGTTCCCGGTAAATCATATGGAAATGTAAGTTTAGTAAATTTTATCAAAGTTTTTTTCGGAAAACAAGGAGGCAGTGATGCAACAAATGCCGATAAGATAAACGCTTTCGGTAATCACATGCTATCCCAAAGTGTAAAAGCCGGTGCTATATTAGGCGATTACACAGTGAATGCTTACTGGCAAAATTATAACGAGGATGGGCCCATGCGTTTTTTCTGGGGAGCTATGAATAAAGAAGATGGGCTTTTTGGACTTAGCATTAAAAATCGGAAAGGTAAATTAATACAAGGTTTTCTTTACGAATTTTTCTCTTCAACTGATCAATCGGGTCCATACCACGATAAAGATGGTATGATATACGGAGGCAGCGATAATTATTTTAGCAACGACTACGGAAGCTGGTCGTATTACGGACGTACTGTAGGTATTCCCTTCATATCCTCTACATTATACACTGTAGTTGGTAACGAAAAAAAAATCCGTGGAAATAACAATTTAGTGAAGGCACATCATTTCGGAATGGAAGGAAATCTAAAAGGTTTTGAATATCGATTGCTGGGGACATACTCCGAAAACTATGGTACACCAAAAGCACCGTTTCCATTCCGTCGCCGCAATGCTTCTGTTTTGTGCGAACTAAATCGCAATTGGGGGAATGATTTTACAACGTCGCTCTCACTGGGAGCTGATTATGGTAGTATGTACGGTAGAAATTACGGCGCTATGCTTACGTTAAAAAAATCAGGAAATTTGTTCCGTATGAGAGCTCCGAGAGTAGTAATAAATCCGTTATGGTAGGTTTTTTAAAGTTTTTTGTTTGTTGTTTATTGTTTTGTTTTGAAATAGGTTGATATTATTTCCGCAAAAGACAACACACTATAAACTATCAATAGTCAACTATCAAATAAAATACATGCACATTACATTAATAGCAGGTGCAAGACCTAATTTTGTTAAAATTGCTCCAATTATTCATGCAATACAAAAGGCAAAAGAATCGGGCAAGCAAATCAATTATCGTTTGGTTCATACCGGTCAACATTATGACCAACGAATGAGTGAAACTTTTTTCACTGAATTGAACATACCTGAACCGGATGTAAATCTTGGTTGCGGCGGAGGTACACAGGCCGAACAAACGGCTGCCATTATGGTTGCCTTCGAGAAGGATTTAATGGCACACCCTACCGATATTGTAATGGTAGTGGGAGATGTTACTTCAACTATGGCTTGCAGTATCGTTGCCAAAAAACTTTGTACCAGAGTGGCTCATATCGAAGCCGGAATACGCTCATGGGATCTGACGATGCCTGAAGAAATAAACCGCATGGTTACCGATGCTTTGTGCGATTATTTTTTCACTACTTCCGAAGTTGCCAATCAAAATCTGCGTAATTCGGGTGTTAATGAAAACCGAATTTTCTTCGTTGGAAACGTGATGATTGATACCTTGATGGCGAATATGCACAGATTTGCAAAGCCGGAAATTTACGATCAACTCAAATTAAAGGCAAAAGATTATTTGGTACTTACAATGCATCGTCCGGCAAATGTAGATGAAGCTGAGAAACTGAAAGCATTGATGAATCAAATAGTGCACAATGTGCACGATAAGCCTGTGATTTTTCCCATACATCCCCGTACAGCAAAAATTTTCACAGAACTCGGAATTTCTGCACCGAATTTGTATATTGTGGACCCAATGGGTTATTTAGAGTTTAATTATTTGGTGAAAAACTCGAAAGCTGTAATTACTGATTCAGGAGGAATAACTGAAGAAACCACGATTATGGGTGTACCTTGCATCACTATTCGCGATAATACCGAACGTCCAGAAACTTGTACAGTGGGAACCAATGAACTGATTGGAACAAACCCCGCAGCAATTAAACCAGCACTTGATAAATTGTTTGCGGGAGAATGGAAAAAAGGCGGAATTCCTGAATTATGGGATGGTAAAACCGCTGAGCGAATTATTGAGGTAATAAATTGTTTGTAGCCTCTTTTATAGCATAAATCCCATCATCAAAAAATTGTTTGCAATAACAAAATTCGGCGATTGTATCGTAATAATTAAAACAAAAAAATTACACACATGTTAAAACATATCCTAAAGTTTACCCTTATGGCAATAACCGTTATGTCGGTTTCGTGTGATAATAATAAAGTATCGACTTCCTTAATTGACAAACAACATCCTGATATAAAGGATGGACGAATGACTCCCGAAGTGCTTTGGTCGTTTGGAAGAGTGGCCGGTCTTGAAATTTCTTCTGATGGTAAAAAAGCACTTTATACTGTATCATATTACTCTGTGGCTGAAAATAAAAGCAATACGGAAATTTTTGTAATGAAAATTGATGGATCGGAGAAAAAACAAATAACTGAAACTCCAGAGAGAGAAAGTTCTCCTGTATGGATGAACGACAGTGAACACATTGCTTATCTCTGTCCGGATAAAAAAGGGATTTCACAACTTTGGATTATGAAAGCCGATGGTACCGGACGTAAACAAATCAGCCATCACGAAACAGGCATCAATGGTTTTACTTTTTCTCCTGATGAAAAGAAATTACTTTATTTTGCTGATGTGAAATTGGGTAAAACTACTGCTGATATTTATCCCGATTTGTCAAAGTCTTCGGGTATTATCGTTGATGACCTGATGTATAAGCACTGGGACGAATGGAAAACTACCGTGCCTCATCCATTTATTGCTGATTTCGATGGCAAAAAACTTACGGGCGAAAAAGACATTATGGAAGGAGAACCTTTTGAAAGTCCTATGAAACCTTTCGGAGGTGTTGAGCAATTTTCATGGAGTCCTGATGGTAAAATTATTGCTTACACAAGTAGAAAAAAAACAGGCAAGGAATACGCTCTTTCAACCAATTCAGATATCTACTTTTATTATGTGGATAATGATACCACCGTAAATCAAACTGAAGGCATGATGGGCTACGACCAGAATCCTGCCTTTTCGCCCGATGGAAAATGGCTTTTGTGGGAAAGTATGGAACGCGATGGGTACGAGGCGGATAAAAACCGGTTGTTCGTAATGAATGTGGCTACCGGCGAAAAAAAGGATATGTTTGCTGCTTTCGACCAAAATGTTGAATCACCTGAGTGGACTGACGACAGCAAATCCATATATTTTGTGAGTGTTTGGCATGCAAAATCACAAATTTATCGTCTTGATTTGTCGGATGGAAAGATCACTAAAATTACCGATGGCCAGTACGATTACGAGAAAGTTATTCCCGTAGGTGATAAATTAATGGCAATTCGTCACTCCATGAGTAAACCGAATGAAATTTACAGTGTTGATCCTAAAACCGGCGAATCCACCGAACTTTCTTTCGAAAATAAACATATCCTTGATCAACTTGAAATGGGACGCGTTGAAGAACGATGGGTTACAACTACCGATAATAAACAAATGCTTGTTTGGGTGATTTATCCTCCAAAATTCGACCCAAATAAGAAATATCCTGCCTTGCTGTATTGTCAAGGTGGCCCACAATCTGCCGTAAGTCAGTTCTGGTCGTACCGATGGAATTTTCAATTAATGGCTGCAAACGATTATATTGTAGTTGCTCCTAATCGACGTGGTTTGCCTGGTTTTGGTCAGGAATGGCTGGAGCAAATAAGTGGCGATTACGGCGGACAAAACATGAAAGATTATCTTTCTGCTATCGATGCTGTATCGCAGGAACCTTTTGTAAATAAAGAACGGTTAGGATGTGTGGGTGCAAGCTATGGTGGTTTTTCAGTGTATTGGCTTGCCGGTCATCATGAGAAGAGATTTAAAGCGTTTATTGCACACGATGGCATGTTTAATTTACCTCAGCAATACCTCGAAACCGAAGAAATGTGGTTTGTTAACTGGGATTTGGGTGGCGCTTACTGGGAAAAAGATAATGCTGTGGCACAACGTTCTTATGCGAATTCACCGCATCTTTTTGTGGATAAATGGGACACTCCCATTTTGGTAATTCATGGAGAAAAAGACTATCGCATTTTAGCTTCGCAGGGCATGGCTGCTTTCAATGCTGCTGTTTTACGCGGAGTTCCTGCACGCTTGCTGATTTTCCCCGACGAAAATCACTGGGTACTAAAACCGCAAAACGGTGTTTTATGGCAGCGAACTTTCTTCGGTTGGCTCGATAAGTGGCTGAAGAAATAATTTTTTAAAAACTGGCAAGTAGAGCCTTCGAATTATCAACTGCTTACAAAGGATGAAAAAACTACGCATTACTGAAATGAACCGACTCACACCGGAAGAATTCAAAGCAGAACAAAAAATTCCTCTCGTTGTGGTACTGGATAATGTGCGAAGCATGCACAATATTGGTTCGGTTTTTCGTACCTGCGATGCTTTTCTTACCGGCTTGGTCTATCTTTGTGGAATATCGGGCACTCCACCCAATGCTGAAATTCATAAAACCGCCTTGGGAGCAGAAGATACAGTGGAATGGAAGTATTTTGCAGAAACTATCGAAGCTGTAAAGGATTTAAAAAACAAAGGTTACACAATTGTGGCTATTGAGCAGGCACATGGCAGTGTAATGTTGCCCGATTTCAAATCTGAACAGGGCAAAAAATATGCGGTAATTCTGGGTAACGAAGTAAAAGGAGTTCAACAGCAGGTGATTGACCTGTGTGATACATGTGTAGAAATTCCTCAGTTCGGCACAAAACATTCACTTAACGTGAGTGTAACTGCGGGAATTATTATATGGGAATTTTTCAGAAAATTGAAATAGAAGTGTAGAAATTTCTTCCTAGCATGAAAAACATTCAGACAACACTCTTGATTTCTCTGATTTTAAACCTGATATTGTTGGCAATCATTGCCATTGCAGTAATTCGGTACCGAACGGAAATTATAAAAAAACTTACCGAAAACAAAACTTACACGATTGTAATGTTTGGTAATTCGCTTACTGCACATGGAAATTGGTCATCGGAATTAAAAAGAGGTGATGTAAGAAACGCAGGATTCCCGGGATTTACCACTTTTAATTATTTGCATGTAATTGATAAATCTGTGATAAGGCATAAACCAAAATTGTGTTTTATCGAGGGTGGAATAAACGATCTTGGAGTGAGTGTGCCCATTGAGTGTATCGAAAAGAATTATTCGATCTTAGTTGAAAAACTGCAGAATCATAAAGTAGAACCGGTACTGCAAAGTGTACTTTATGTAAATTATCCCTGGGAAATTACCAACCAAACCACCAATGCGCAGGTCGATACGCTGAACAATTTTCTTCGGACTTTAGCAAAAGAAAAAAATCTTACTTATATCGATTTGAACGCACAATTGTCCGAAAATGGTAAACTGAAAAGCGAGTATCATACCGATGGTATACATTTAAATAAAAAAGCCTATAAAATTTGGGCTTCAGCAGTCAATAAGGTGCTTAAAGAAAAAGGATATTGATTTAAGAACTAAAAATATGGATTGGAAAGATAAACTCAATGGCTTAAAAAACACTCTACCGGAAGGTGAAGAAATACTACAACCGCTAAAAACGGAAGAAAAAAAACTTCAGAAAGAACCATTACGTGTAGAACTTGATAAACGTAACGGAAAACCTGCAACACTTATTACAGGTTTCGAAGGTACTGACGAAGAACTGAAAGAACTTGCCAAAACGCTCAAAGTAAAATGTAGCGCCGGTGGCTCTTCCCGTGATGGTGAAATACTTATACAAGGTGATTTCAGAATTAAAATTGCAACAGTACTTCAGGAAATTGGGTATAAAGTGAAAAGGATAAATTTTAAGTAGGATATTTTCTGTAAATGTTGCTCGTTTGAATGAGTAGATACAATTTTTGTCAATTATTTGATCCGATATTTTATAAAAGCAATTTCAAAATGCAAAGCAGATTATAAAAATGAATGATATTTTCTAACACAATGGAATAATTTGAAATTGCTGAAGAAAAATACTTCGTTCTTATACTTAAATCCCTGACGATATTTTTTTACATTGCTGAAATTATCCTGATTTTCGGTGAAATTTTATGTTTTCTTAGCCCTTTCTCTTTTTTAAAACTATTGAGGACTATGTGTTGAAAACAGATCAATAATTATTTGTCAGCAACTTAATTTCTCATTTTTCTACATTCTCATCCCAACATTATAATCAATTTTGCCATCTTCTTTCGCTTTTTGGAGTAAGCGGTAAAGTTGTTTATCGATATTTATGCGGTACTGACGGGAAAATAGACTTATTTTGTTGTTGGTAAAAGCATCGTTGATAGTAAAGAAAACATTGATATTGCCTTTGTTCTTCAGCATATTTTCAGAGAGTGAATACGCTAGGTCTTCATCCAGTTCGTGTAAAGGGATCGTAATATTCAGGCGGTCGATAAATTTATTCCGGACTTCGTTGAGCATTTCGATTTTCATAATTTTCAATGTTAGTTCTTTGGGTTTATCTGCATTTTGGTTTTGATTCTGATAACGATAATCTGAACCTCTTTCAATTACCTGTGCATGGATAAAAAGATACAAATCCTTAATCATAAATTTGCTAAACTCAACATAAGCAGGCCCGAATAGTGCAAATTCAAATGCCCCTGCATAATCTTCAAGTGTAAAAACTCCGTAAGGATTTCCGGCTTTGGAAGTTCCGTGGCGAACAGCAGTTACCATACCGCCAATGCGCAAAGCTTTGCCTTGCAAGGCTTCAAGATTTTTAAGCTCAACAGTTGTGGTATTGCAAATGTTGTTTATTTCAAAAGCAAATTCGTCGAGTGGATGTGCAGAGAGATACATGCCAATAAGTTCGCGTTCACGGTTCAGTTTTTCAAGGGGCGACCAATCGGGCACATAGGGAATCTCCGGTTTTAGAATTTCAACTTCGGCCATATCGCCGAAAAGTGAATTTTTTGCCATGGCAGCATCGGATTGATATTTATTTCCGTATCGCATAATGGTTTCGAGTACCGGTTCGCCTTTGCTGTTTTCGGCAAAAAGTTGTTCGCGTTTAATATCAGTAAACGCATCGAATGCACCACACAGTGCTAAACTCTCAATAGTGCGTTTATTACACGATGTTAGGTTTACTCTTTCGATGAAATCAAAGAATGATTTAAATTTTCCGTTTTGAGTCCTTTCGGCAATAATTGAAAGAACAGCAGCCTCACCCACCCCTTTCACACCGGCAAGTCCAAAACGTATATTTCCATCTTTGTTCACGGTAAATGTAAGATCACTCTCGTTTACATCGGGTTCGAGTACATTTATGCCCATTGCCTTACATTCGTCCATAAATTTACCGACTTCTGATATATCGTCCTTATTACGGCTTAAGTTGGCAGCCATAAACTCGGCAGGATAATGTGCTTTGAGGTAAGCCGTTTGATAAGCTATCCAGGAATAACAGGTAGCATGCGATTTATTGAAGGCGTATTTGGCAAATTCAGCCCAGTCGTCCCAAATCTTTTTTATTTTTTCATCGGGTCCATAACCGTTTTTACGGCAGCCTTCTATGAATTTTACTTTAAGAGCGGCCATTTTATCGGCTAATTTTTTACCCATGGCTTTTCGTAATTCATCGGATTGACCACGAGTGAATCCTGCTAAATCGCGGCTCAGGAGCATCACCTGCTCCTGATAAACGGTGATTCCATAGGTGTCTTTCAAACGCTTTTCCATTATCGGAAAAGGATATTCAATTTTTTCGCGCCCGTGCTTGCGGTTGATAAACTGCGGAATATATTGCATAGGTCCCGGTCGATAAAGAGCGTTCATGGCAATCAGATCTTCGAATTGGGTAGGTTGGAGTGCCTGCAAATGTTTTTGCATTCCGGCCGATTCAAATTGAAATGTTCCGACGGTCATACCCTTGCTGAAAAGTTCGTATGTTTTTTTGTCATCAATAGGTATAGCATTAATATATAGATCAATTCCTTTTGATTTTTTGATGTTCTCAACGGCTTCTTTCATAATCGAGAGGGTTTTCAACCCCAGAAAGTCCATTTTAATCAACCCCACTTCTTCAATAACTGAACCTTCGTATTGTGTAACCAGAATTTCTTTACCGGTTTCTTTATCGGGCGCAGTACTCAGAGGCACAAAGTTTGTCAATTCGTCGGCTCCAATAATTACACCACAGGCATGAACACCGGTTTGGCGAACAGTTCCTTCTAACATTTCGGCATATTTGAGCGTACTCGAAAGATTTTGATCAGATGAGTTACGTGCCATTTGCAACTCCGGAACGTACTGAATACAGTTTTTGATATTTACTTTTGGTGCATTTCCATTTTTATCTTCCGGAAATTTATCAGGAATCAGTTTGGTTAGTCGTTCAGCTTCCTGCAATGGCAGACGTTGTACGCGCGCTACATCTTTAATGGATGATTTTGTAGCCATAGTACCATAGGTAATGATATGAGCTACTTTTTCTTCACCATATTTTTCAGTTACCCAACGGAGTACCATGCCTCGTCCATCATCATCGAAATCAATATCGATATCAGGCATCGAAATACGGTCGGGATTCAAAAAGCGCTCGAATAGCAAATCGTATTTCATTGGGTCGATATCTGTAATGCCAAGGCAATAAGCAACCACTGAACCGGCTGCCGAACCGCGTCCGGGTCCTACCCAAACTCCCATTTTGCGTGCTTCTTTTATAAAGTCCTGAACAATGAGGAAGTAACCCGGGAATCCCATGTTTTTCATTACATTCAATTCAAATTCTATGCGTTCTCTCTTTTCATCGTCCAAATCTTCTCCGTATCTTTTTTTAGCTCCTTCATAAGTGAGGCTTGCAAGATAATCGGCTTCGAGTTTTACACGCAGCGCCTTTTCATAACCGCCTTTGTTTTCAAGAGGGTCTGTAAATTCCTGTTGTAATAGTTCTTCGGGATATTTTTCACGATACTGAGCTTCGGTGCCAAAATCTGCAGGAATAGGGAAAAAAGGCATGACCACAGCTGAATCAATATCATACATCTCGATTTTTTGCTCAATTTCCTGTGTGTTTTGAATGGCTTCGGGAACATCTGCAAAAATTTCCATCATCTCATCAGGTGTTTTTAACCATTCTTGTTTGGTATATCGCATTCTTGTAGGATCGTCCAAATCTTTTCCTGTGCTCAGACATATCAGTCGTTCGTGTCCATCGCCATGTTCTTCTTCTACAAAATGCACATCGTTGGTTGCCACTAATTTTGTGTTGGTTTTACGTGCAAGTTTTATCAACTCTGCATTCTGACGCTCTTGTTTTTCATACGTTGTATAGTCGGCATTGGGTTTATCGGTTTTATGGCGCTGGAGTTCAATGTAAAAATCATCACCAAAAACGCGTTTATACCAGTTTACAGCATCTTCAGCTCCTTTTAAGTCACCCATTTCCACTTTTTTATGAATTTCGCCACCAAGGCAAGCCGAAGAAGCTATCAACCCCTCGCTGTATTGTTCCAGAATTTCGTGGTCGATGCGCGGACGATAATAAAAGCCTTCCATCCAACCTATCGATACAAGTTTACAAAGATTCTGGTAGCCTTTTTTGTTTTTTGCTAAAAGAACTAAATGATAACCGCTGCGGTCTTCCTGCGCTTCTTTTAACTTTCTTCCACGACGAGCAACATAAGTTTCACAACCTATAATTGGTTTGAATAACTTCGCTTTTGCGTTGGCAAGTTCTGCTTCGGTTTGCTTACGATCTTCTTCAGTCAATTCTGCGTTCGATAGTTTGCCTTCAAGCGCCTTTATTTCATCTTTTATTTTTCCGTTTTTCTTTTTGATATAGTTGAAAAACTCTTTAACCCCGAACATATTGCCATGGTCGGTGAGGGCAATGGAATTCATGCCGCTTGTAGAAGCTTTTTCAACCAAATCAGGAATGGTAGACATTCCATCGAGAATTGAATAATGAGAATGTACGTGAATGTGAACGAATGAACTCATCGTGTAAATATTTGTATTTTTGATAGTTGACGAATAGAAGTTTTGCAATCGAAAATGACTTTAAAGATAGGTAATTTTCTGCTATCAAATAACGAACTTAATGCAGCAAAACCGAAGAATTTATGTTAATGTTCATTTCTCTCTAAAAAATCATTGAGGATTAATCAATTAAAATGAACGTTTGTACTTAAATATTTGTTTTGAGGTAAAATTTATCGTCCAGCTAAAAAAATACATTTTTACAGACTTGATTTTTTCATTTAAAATATTAGTTTTCACTTTTTTTCTATAATAGTAATTTCACAAAGAAACAGATATGGGATTTTATCAACTAAAACAAATGCAACAAATTCCTGCAACGATCGACACAGTTTGGGACTTTATTTCTTCGCCGGCAAACTTGAAAAAAATTACTCCGGAACAAATGGGATTTGATATTACTTCGGAATTACATTCACCGAAAATATACGCTGGTATGATTATCAGCTACAAGGTTAGTCCAGTTTTAGGAATTAAAATGACTTGGGTAACAGAAATAACTCAAGTTAAGGAAAAGGATTATTTTGTGGACGAACAACGTATTGGTCCTTATGCCATGTGGCATCACGAACACAAAATAGAAGCAATTGAAGGTGGTGTTTTAATGACCGATATTGTCTCTTATCAACCACCTTTTGGATTTATCGGTGCTATCGCTAACAAGCTTTTTATCAGCAACCAACTTCGTCGAATTTTTGAGTTTCGCACCTCGGCAATGGAAAAAATATTTGGTAAATGGTAATAAAAGATATTTAAACTTTATAAAATTAAAATTCAGATATACAATATATTATATCGTATAAAAGGGGATTTTTTAAAAAAAACGGATTCTGTCCGAAATTAGTTTTATTCAAACTTAACACCGGTTATTTCTTCAGAAAATCTCCAAAGTTTTGCTGCTACTTCTGTGTTCTGAGCAAGTTCCGATGCATTTACTTTTACAGGATGTCCTTTCATTTCTCTGCGACCATCAGGCCCGTAATAGTCTCCACCTTTCGCATTCATATCAACCGAAGCTCTGATTTGAGGCAAAGCTCCCATCAACGGCGATTGTACGAAAAATTTGAATAATGGGCGAAGAATTTTCAGTACTGCCTTGTTCCCGATGTGGTTGAAAAGGTTTGTTCCTGAAACTCCCGGATGTGCAGCCAAAGCTGAAATTTGATAATTGTTTCGTTCGAAAAAACGTTGTAACTCAAAAGTAAACAGAAGATTTTCCAATTTCGATCTGCCGTACGCTTTCATATCGGAATAACCTATACCTCCTTTGTATAGTAAATTCTCGAAATCCATATCGCCAAATTTGTGTGCCAGACTGCTGACATTCACAACTCTTGCACCCGGCGTAACTTTAAGGGTATCGAGCAATAATCCTGTAAGCGCAAAATGTCCTAAATGATTTGTTCCCTGCTGACTTTCGATTCCGTCTTCGGTTTCGCGGTAAGGTACTTTCATTATGCCGGCATTATTTAGCAATACATCCAAACGGTTATATTTGGCTTTGAATGCAATAACAAAATCGCGAATTGACTTTAAACTCATTAAATTGAGAAGCATTACATCTATCTTCGCATTATTGCAGTGGTGCAAAATATGTTTTCTGGCTTGTTCCCCCTTATGCAAGTTACGGCATGTCATAATAACATGAGCGCCTTTTTCGGCAAATGCCTTTACCGATTCATATCCCAGTCCACTGTTTCCGCCGGTTACAATTATTATTTTACCTTCGAGTGAAGGCATATCAGCTTTAGTCCATTTTTCTTTTTGAGGCATATTTTTTATGTGTATTATTTTGTATTTTTATTTAGTTTATTCATTATTTGTTTCACGCTATTATTGATGTTTGTAGCTTCTATGATAATATGTGCCAAATTGTAATATGGCTCCCGTCTTTCAAGTTGTTCAGCAATTTGTTTTTCAAGTTCAGTATTGTTTAATTGCGCAATGAGCGGTCGCGTTCCATCGTTAATTTGCTTCAGCCGCTCAGCAAGTTGATTCACATTTAGTTTTAAATATATCGATTTACCATTTTTGTTGATGAAGTCCATATTATTAAAGAAACATGGAGCACCACCACCGGTAGCAATTACAGCATCTTCATATTTCGCAACTTCGTATAAACATTCCCGTTCTATTTCACGGAATCGGGTTTCGCCATCTAACGTAAAAATTTCGGAAATTGTTCGGTTGTATTTTTGTTCGATAAATTTATCAAGGTCAATAAATTTCAATCCCAGTGTATCGGCAAGAATTTTACCGATAGTGGTTTTACCTGAACCCATATAACCAGTCAAGAAAATTGGTTTCATTTGTTATAAGTTGTTTTATCTGCCCCCTAACCCCCTAAAGGAGGAATATGTCAGGTTCATTTAGTTATTGTTAAAAATATAATCACACCCATGTGTGTCAAAATTAATAATTTGACTGAAGGGTGTTTAATGAAATACGTATTGTTTTTTTGTGTTTCTTACTGTAAGTTTTGTTATTTATTTTGACAAAGGCATTTATTCTGTTGTCAAATTTTAAATAAAACGCGCTGCAAAAATAAGCATAATAACATTAACGGGCTAAATAATTAACAAAATGAAACGTAAAACCCTAAAAGTATATATTCCTGATTTTAAGCAATTGGAATAAATAATTTACAGTATCTTTGCTTAACAATTCATTATAAAAACGAGGCAATGTGAAAAGGGAAAAATCAGTAATGTTGATATTCACGGGCGGCACTATCAGTATGTCCGAAGACCCGGCAACCGGTGCTTTACGTCCTATTAATTTTGATCGTCTTCGCGAGTTTTTACCGGAACTCAAAAGTACGGGAATTAATATAAGCAGTGTACCATTTCTTCCGCTCATTGATTCCTCAGACGTAAGCCCGGAACATTGGGAGAAAATAGCCAAAACCATTTATGATAATTATGATGAATTTGATGGATTTGTTGTTTTGCATGGCACCGACACTATGGCATATACAGCTTCTGCACTGAGTTTTATGCTTGAAAACCTGTCGAAACCGGTGATATTTACCGGTGCACAATTACCGGTAGGACAACTACGATCCGATGCGAAAGAAAATTTGCTGACTGCTATAGAAATTGCTTCGGCTTACGAAAGTGGACAAGCTGTAGTTCCTGAAGTCTGCATATTTTTTGAAGATACGCTTTTCAGAGGCAACCGTACAACCAAGAAAAATGCAGAGCATTTCAATGCATTTAATTCCTATAATTATCCTCCTTTAGCCAAAGCAGGTGTACATATCAAGTATTACCGAAATTATATTCATTATCCTGATACACGCACAAACCTGGTACTTAACACTAAAACCGACCGCAATGTAGCAATATTAAAACTTTTTCCGGGCATTACAGCAGAAACGGTATCGGCCATCCTTAATATTCCAAAACTTAGAGCAGTAATTCTTGAATCGTTTGGTGCAGGTAATGCTCCACGTAAAAAGTGGTTTTTCGATGCACTGCTCGAAGCATCGCAAAGAGGAATTATTATTGTAAACCGCTCGCAATGCAGTACCGGCTCGGTAGAAATGGGGCGTTACGAAACGAGTTTGAATCTGATGAATGCAGGCGTTATTAGTGGTTACGATATAACTACCGAAGCCCTTGTTGCCAAACTTATGTATCTTATGGGAAAATATACTAATAATCAAACAGTAAAAACCTATCTTTCGTCAAGCATTTGCGGGGAAGTAACGATCGTTTAATAAATTTGCTTACACACATTGCAAATTTCAAAAAAAATGCTACTTGTAATAAAAATTCAGTTTACTACTTTCATTTTTACAGTTTTATTTATTCCAAACATTTGAAATAAAAACAAAGAAAAAATCATTTTTTCGGAATTAAGTCAAAAAAAACATAGTTAATAAGATGATTAAAGTTAGAAATATTCATAAGAGTTTTGACACACTCGAAGTGCTGAAAGGTGTAGATCTCGAAATCAGCAAAGGTGAAATAGTTTCCATAGTAGGGCCGAGCGGTGCAGGCAAAACCACTCTCCTGCAAATTATTGGAACTATTGATAAGGCTGATAAAGGTGAAATTAATGTGGACAACATAAATATTCGAAACCTGAATGAGAAACAACTTGCATCATTTCGCAATCACCATATTGGTTTTGTTTTTCAATTACATCAGTTGCTACCTGAGTTTACTGCTATCGAAAATGTGATGATACCTGCACTGATAGGCGGCAGAGATAAACGAAAAACACGCGCCTATGCCGAAGAATTACTGAGTTATTTACAACTTTCCGACAGACTGGATCATAAACCATCTGAGTTATCGGGCGGAGAAAAACAAAGAGTTGCAGTTGCTCGTGCACTAATCAATCGCCCTTCACTTATTCTTGCCGATGAACCTTCCGGAAGCCTCGATTCAAAAAACAAAGAAGATTTACATAAGTTACTTTTTAGTTTAAGGGAAAAATTCGAACTTACCGAAGTAATTGTTACGCATGATAAAGAATTGGCGGCTCTTACCGATAGGGTAATAGAAATGAAAGACGGTAAAATAATTTAAAAAGTTTTGTACATTTCGGGTTTGCAAATATAATGAGTTTCGGGTTTTACGTTTATTCTTAAGTATTTCAGCGTTTCAGCGTTTCAAGGTTGTCTCATTCACAAGAGGTTTCGCATTGTTGTCCCAAAAAGCTCTTACACTCATCACTACTGAAAATTCTTTTTATCAAATTTTTTATTATGTCAATAAAAAAAATCACTACTCTTATTTTTAGCATTATTGTTACACTTTCGTTGTTACATGCACAAAACAAGGAACCTCGGTTAAGAGAAAATATCCCCCTTGATTCAATTCGCCTGAGTGACCCTTGTATACTTGCCGATTCAAAAACAAAAACATATTTCATGACCGGTACGGGCGGAATGCTTTGGAAAAGTAAAGATTTAAAACTATGGTCGGGTCCTTTTCGTGTTGTAAAAACAAATCCGGAATCGTGGATGGGGCACAATCCGATGATTTGGGCAGCAGAATTGCACAAGTATAAAGGAAAATATTATTATTTTGCTACTTTTACCAATCGCGATGTAAAAATCGATACCGTCAGGGGAAATGTAATTGAACGTAGGGCATGTCATGTTTTGGTTAGCGATAAGCCTGATGGGCCATATTTACCAATGTCAGATCCGGAATATCTTCCAGCAAATATGTCTACATTAGATGGTACATTTTGGGTGGAAGATGGTAAACCATATATGATTTACTGTTACGAATGGCTTCAGAACTGGAACGGCACTATTGAGAAAATTCAGTTGAAACCCGACTTGAGTGGTTCGATTGGAGAGTCAAAACTATTGTTTCGTGCCAGCGATTCGCCCTGGAGCAAAGAGCGCAACGAGCATGGAAACGAAATTTTTAACAAAGTAACGGATGGTCCCTGGCTTTTTCGTACAAAAACCGGTAAACTTGGTATGATTTGGACAAGTTGGGTGTACGATGTTTATACGCAAGGGGTGGCATATTCAGAGAGCGGAAAACTCGAAGGCCCATGGAAACACGAACCGGAACCCATAACACCTCCCAACTTCGGGCACGGCATGTTATTCCGTACTTTCGATGGTAAACTGCTTATGTCGGTTCATAGTCATGAAAACATTAATGGACGTTACCTCCGTGTTCCACATTTATTTGAAATGGATGATAAAGAAGAAAAATTAATTACGCTAAAGCCATATATTCCTTAGAAATAGTAGGCAGAAGTATTCTATGGGTGATTTATGGAAATATTTTTCTCTAAAAATATCTTCTGCGAAATTCCGAACAAACTATTGCGCAAGCCATAGCTACATTGAGCGATTCAGTGTTTTTTCTCCCTTCGGAGAAATCAGGAATCATTAGTTTTTGAGTAATGAATTGCTCAATCATGGGCGAAATACCATTTCCCTCGTTACCGAGTACAATAATACCATTGGTTGATAATTTTTCCGTATAAATATTGTCTCCTTCCATGAAAGTTCCATAAACAGGTGTCGATGGAGGAATTTGAGTCAAAAAATCGTTTAGCGGAGTATAAATGACATTTACTGATGCCAGGGCACCCATAGTTGCCTGCACAACTTTTGGCGAAAAAGCATCGACTGTTTCGGGTGAACAAACAATATGGGCAATGCCAAACCAATCGGCAATTCGGATAATTGTGCCAAGATTACCGGGATCTTGAACTCCATCGATGGCCAAAACAAGTTTATTATTTATGTTAGATATATGAAATGAGTTCTCAGGTTTCCTGAAAATTCCTATAATACCTTGCGGAGTTTTTAAATGTGACATTTTTTTCAACTCCTCAACGGTAGTTTCAAAATAAGCTTTACAGACAGGCAACTGATTATTAATAAGCCAATCACGAGTAACAAAAATAGTTTCACAGGCAAAAACGCGAGCCATATCGCGTACAAGCTTGCTGCCCTCAGCAAGAAAAAGTCCGGTTTCGTCCCGATATTTTTTAAATGCAAGAGCGTTTACCAATTTTATCTGATTTTTTGAAACGGGCATAAACTTTTTTTAAATGTATTGCAAAACTAACAAAAGTAACGGATTTTCTGATGTTATATGTTTCCGGTTAAGAATACTTACAAAATATTTGTGCAGTTTTATTCGGGAAATTCAATTTTGTTCAGTTATATTTGCAAAAAGAAATGTTAATAAAACATACAAACCTCTTCAGGAATTATTTTCAATTTCTGATTTCGTAAGTTCAGGTATTTTATGACTCAACTTAAAGTATATTCATTATTCATTATCATGCTTATAATTGTTTCGTGCAGCACTACCAAGCATGTGCCCAATGGTGAATATTTACTTGATAAAGTAAAAATAAATACGGAAGTAAACGATATATCAAAAGATGAACTTTCAGGATATATAAGACAAAAACCTAACGCACGAGTATTTGGTGTATTCAGAATGCAGCTTGGCATTTACAATTTATCGGGGAATGATACTACTAAATGGATAAACAGGACGTTGCGTAAAATTGGCGACGAACCAGTTTTACTAAATCCGGTGCAAACAAAAATTACCATGCAGCAACTGACACAGCTTTATAAAAACAAAGGTTATATAAATGCATTGGTCGATACTACTATAACTTACATAAATAAAAAAGCAAAGGTTGATTATCATATCAAATCAAATACACCTTATCGTTTGGGACGATATGATGTACAAATTGATAATGAACTTCTTACAGCCATAGCACTGGATACTTCCCGTTCGGTAATTAAACCTGACATGCTTTTTGATACTGATGTTTTTGAGGCTGAACGAAACCGCATAAGTTCACAGTTTCGCGAACTTGGATATTACAACTTCAATAAAGAATTGTTAATTTTCAACGCTGACAGCACATTGCGGGAACATAAAGTAAATGTAACTTTAGTATTGCGCGACGAAGCAAATCCACGCATAAATCCAAAAGCTAAAACTATTTTTAATCGTTACAAGATTCGGTCTGTAACCTATTTAAACCGTAGTGATTTATCAGCAAGTTCTACTGCAATAAATACACAAAAACTTGATACTATACAATCTCGTGGATTTACACTTATTGGCGATGGGACTAATGAAATACAAATCAACACCCTGATTCACAACACATATCTAAATCCAGGCACTATTTATAACGATGTTTCAGTAGAAAAAACTTATTCGGCACTCAATATGCTTGGGGCTGTAAAGTACGTAAATATAAGTTTTAAAGAAGTTGATGAAAATAATCTGGATTGTCAGATAGTTATTGTACCATCAAAAACTGTTTCAATGTCGGTAGAAGCTGAAGCTACATTTACCGATGGTTTTTGGGGGGTGAGAGGCAACATTGGCGCTGTTGATCGTAATTTCATGCGGGGTGCAGAAACATTATCGGTACAGGGAAGCAGCGCTCTTGAATGGCAAAATAATGTATTGGCGCAGGAATGGGGTGCTCAGGTTGGGTTACGATTTCCGGTTTTCATGATGCCTTTCGTAGATTTTGAAACACGCAGAAATTTACATGCCAATACTGAATTGAATTCGTCATATATCTATCAATTTCGTCCCGGAGAGTTTACTACCATCAATCTCGGTGGCGGATTCAAATATCGGTGGTTGCGAACGCAGTTTGTCCATAATTTCGAATTTGCTAACCTGAGTTATGTATATTTTCCATCGTTTTCAGAAGAATTCCGCCAAACGTATTTGAATACCGGAAGGTATAATAAATATAACTATGAGGATCACTTTATCCTTCGCATGGGTTATTCAGGCTCTTACACAAGTTTTAATACTGCGCGTCCTCTGCACGACTATTCAACATCGCGTTACAGCATTGAGTCTGCAGGAAATTTACTTTATGGCATAAACAATATACTTGGCAATACAAAAACCGACGGTGCCTACAGAATTTTCAACATACGATATGCACAATATTTTCGCGCCGAATACAACACAACCCGACACCAGATTATCGATGCAAGCAACCGTTTTGTATTTCACCTTGGTGCAGGTGTAGGAGTGCCTTATGGCAATGCTGAAGTAATTCCCTATGAACGAAGATTTTATGCAGGAGGAGCCAATAGTGTACGTGGATGGAGTGAGAGTACGCTTGGCCCGGGAGTTTATAAACGAATTGATGCCAAAAGGCGCGACTATAACCAGGTGGGCGATGTCAAACTCGATCTGAGTATGGAATATCGCGCTAAAATGTTTTGGGTACTCGAAGGTGCTGCTTTTCTCGATGCAGGAAATATCTGGACAATCAGAAATTATCCCGAACAACTGGGTGGAGCATTTCAACCCACAGAGTTTCTGAAGCAGCTGGCTATAGCGTATGGTGGTGGTTTACGTTTGGATTTTTCATTCTTTATTTTCCGCCTCGATGTTGGCGTCCGCCTATTCGACCCCGTCCGTACCCGCAGGGAACAATGGCGCATAAAACCCGATAGTGGCGATTTTGCTTTTCACCTTGCGATTGGATACCCGTTTTAGTCTCTTTTCAGCTAATTCTTTTTTCTTTTCGCCTGTCAAATCATAGCTCATGCGATGATAAGGAGTTGTACCAAATTCCCTGATCGCATCCCTGTGCTTTTTTGTAGGATAAGCCATATTTACATTCCAACCATAACTTGGAAATTCCAAATGAAGTTGCTTCATTAACTCGTCACGATGTGTTTTTGCCAGTACCGAAGCTGCTGCAATCGAAAGATATTTACTGTCGCCCTTTACAATAGTTTTATATGGAATTTCTTCGTAAGGTCTGAATTTGTTGCCATCCACAATAATGAATTCCGGTCGGATTTTCAACTTATCGATGGCTCTATGCATGGCAAGAATGGAAGCGTTTAGTATGTTAATTTTGTCAATTTCGGAATTGCTGACTTCAGCCACTGCCCATGCTAAAGCCTCTTTTACGATAATCGGACGAAGTTCATTGCGTTGTTTTTCGGTAAGTTGCTTGGAATCATTTAGTAATTCGTTTTTAAAATCGGCAGGTAATATAACCGCAGCAGCAACCACAGGTCCGGCAAGACAACCGCGTCCGGCTTCGTCGCAGCCGCATTCTAGTATTAATGCACTAAATGAATTTAATAATCCCATTTATTTTTTTAAAATACAAAGATATAAAAAACGGACTTTAGCATTTACTAAAATCCGTTTCTTAATTATATGTTTTTTTAAAGAGTAGTAGTTAACACTTTTTTAAATGATTTATAAACCAATGTATCTTTTTTAGCAACACCATTTTCAGTATAATCAGGAAAGGTGATTTTGATTCTGAAAGTATCGGAAATTAATGAATCCACCTGAAAGTAATTTACCGATTTATTAAATAAAACCGGCGACTTTTGCATATAATACATCAATGGTTTATAGCTATACTTGTAATACTCACCAGTGGATTTCATTTCATCTTTAGAGCAAGCAACTTTTCCTGTAATTTTGCTATTTCCCTCATTTTCAAAAATAAATCTTATACGCGTAGTATCAACTCTACCTGCCGGTAGTATTTCCTCGTATAAAGTAGATCCGGGAATTTTTTTATTTAAATTTTCATCTTTACATCCAATAAATAAAGTGAAAACCGCAATTATTAGCAAAGTTTTATTCATTGTATTTTATTTTTTTGTAGGAGATTCTACAAATTAACCAAAGAAATTAATATAATACTATTTTCTTTGAGTTTACCAAACCGCTCAAATTAGTTGTTTTTAAAACATAAACACCTTTATTGAAATTGCTTACATCAATTCTATCGGTTACACCTCTGTATATTTCTTTACCCTCCATAGAGTATATAGCCGCCGGAACAGTTTCAGAAATAATAATAGTTTTGTTCTGCAGTCTGCTTGTAATACCATTAAATTCAACATTTTTTACTCCTGAAACAATATAAAGCGATTCAGGAACTCCACCTGTAGGAGCAACTTCCGGCACAAGGCCTGAAAATACTTTAATTTGATGTACTCTGGCTACTTGTTTTTGGTTAAGCGGAGTATTAACTGTCGAAAATTTACTGCCATCGGTTTTTGTTGGATTTACATGTATGCTATCTCCATCCCAAATTCTTACCCTAAAAGAAATAAGTGCTGATGGATCAGATTCAAGTCCGATCATTTCTTCGTACATATAACCACGTTCAGTTAATCCACCTAAACTATTTGCAACATCACTTGGTACCCAACGTAAAGGAATCCAGCCTTTACCATCGTGATAGTTAATATCGGCTTTAAACCCACGCTTCCATGCAGTGGATGAAAACGACCACTGAATTCTTTCACAAGCAGGAATACTGTCAATTTCGATATAACCATGTTTGCTGAAGGTTGTTCCTGCTTGACGACTCAATTCAATAAAGCCTTTTTTACTATAAATATCCGAAGGTAAATATGAATTATCGTTCATATAACAGGTAATATTATTCCCAGATGCAGTTAAACCATTATTTACGATTTTTTCATAAGCACTGCCATAAAAATTTGGAGCAAAAGCACATAAATAATACTTAACAGGCCACATTAAACCGGTTGGTACGCTATTCAATTGATCATCGAACGTATAAATTGGTGTTTTAAAAAATCCGGAACCCCAATTCGAGGTGGTAGCTCTACCATCTGCGCCATTGTGTTGAGGTAATGTGGCATCGGTAACTTTTTCAAAATCTATATCAATTATTTTGTACCAGGCAGAATTTGTCCATTTAGGTCCGTCTGTTACTGCAACGTAAGATTTTGTTGTAAAATCGTATTCGTAGTATAAACATTGTGCTTTTGTATAATTTGCAACAATGGCAATTGCAAAAAACAATGTAAGGAGAGAAATTTTTTTCATGATTATTAATTTTTTAGTTGACTATTATGTTGATAAGACGTACTATATTGAAGTATGTAATCAAAAAACAAATGCCTAAATTTTAATAACTTTAATTCGGTTGCTTTTTTTATTGTTGCCTGATAACTCTACCAGATATAATCCGTTATTAAGTTCAGTAATATCTACAATATTTTCAGTTGAAAGATTTACGGTTTTGGTTAATCTCCCCATAACATCAAATATGTGAACCCTTTGTACATTTTCATCAGAGACTATTGTAAATTGATTTTTAATCATTGACGGGACAATGGAAGCTTCGATAAAGTTTTTCACTTCAACCGATGAGAGAAAATTATGTTCGATATATTCGCCCATTAAACTATTCAAGTACACCTCTAAAGCAGTATATCCTTCTGAGGTTGTTAAATTACGGTCGTTAGAATTTGTAGGGTCAAGTCCATTCGCTATTTCCCATTCGTCAGCCATACCATCGTTATCATTATCAACAGGAGCTTGCGCTGTAGGGTATTCTAAGTAGCCTTCAGCATTGTACGATTTGTCAATTATACCCCATTTGCCCTGCGATGCTTTAAAAATAGAAGTGCCGGTTTTTACTTCACGTATAATCCGACGTTCAACAGAGTCGCGATTAATTGTTCCAACTTTTTGAAGAACCGAATTATACGCTTCTTCAGCCGTTTGAATGTTAATTTTATAAGGTTCATACCCAATCCATTTTCCCATATAAACATTGGCAAGTGGAGGCATTAATAAAGTATCTGATTTTATATGATTCTGTGTTAAACCGGTTGCACCATAATCAACACTAAAACCTTTCCAGTTATCGGCATTATATGCAGCATTGCCTTCCATAATATTGCCGCTCACATGCCATCGGGGGGTATTAGCTCCGGTAATTAAAGTTCCGACACTAAAAAATATACGTGATGCATCGGTGCCTGGTCCGGGTTTATAATAGTTTCCAACAAAATTTGCTGTGTGCGAACGTGTTGTACCCGCATAAAGTTCTCCTCCATAGGGGGCCCCTTGGCGCCCCCAATTGTAATTTACATTGTTAATAAATTCAATAAAAACCCTAACTTCATTGTCGGTTCGAGCACCATTTAAGCGAGGCGAACGTGAATAATTATGAGCGAAAAGATTGTGATGCCAGGTTGCACTTGAACCACCACATTGTCCACCGTAACTTCTGTTTCCTTTCCCGTGTCCATCATCGTACAAACCTTCGTGCATAACCGACCATTGCACAGTTGTAAAAGTGTTGTCGTACATTGTGATATTTTCTTCGCCCGACCAACCAAAAACGCAATGGTCGAAAATAACTCTTGTGGCGTTTTCGCAACCCATAGAGCCTCCGGGAATAAACGTACTGTCTGCAGCATTTTCACCTATCCTGAAACGCACATTTCTCACAATTAAGTCCACTGAACCACCGAGATTTACTTTTGAATTACGGATAGTAATTCCTTCGCCGGGTGCAGTTTGTCCGGCTATGGTTAAGTTAGGGCGTGAACTGCGAATATCATTTTGATTTTTCCCGCTAACTATATAAGGTTTCAGTTTTATTGTACCCGATACTCTGAAAATAACTGTTAAAGGTTGACCGGGATATTGTTTCAGTGCCCAACGAAAACTACCTGGAATTTCAGGTTCCAGATTATTATATGCAATATAATCTTCAAGATTGGTAACAAAAACTACTTGTCCTCCACGACCACCTTTTGCAAATTTTCCGTAACCTTCGGCAGTAGGGAAAGCTGGCGTGAGTTGCTGCGAATAGATGATTGATGAAAAAATTAACAATGTACCAAAAAGGAATATTTTTATTTTCATGATAAAATGATTTTTCTATTGATGTAATTACAAAGTTAATCATCAATAATAAGATTTAATTCTCAAAATTGACATATTTAGTGGGTGATTTTGACAGGATTAGATTTTTAACTTAAATTGATTTTCCGCTCCTGCGTGATTGGTTATTCTGATGATTAAAACTGAATTTGAGTATTTTCTTAAATCAATTTCAGACGATTTATAAACTAATTTTAGTTTTCTACCGGCTGCATCAAATATTTCAACTTTAGGTATTTCAGATTTAAAACATAAAATACCATTTGCTATAGAAAATGAATTACTTTCAAGACGAGAATTTGGGACTTCTGTAATGGGTGAAGAAAAATTGCTTAAAACACCTAAATTACTCAATGCTCTTACCTGAAAAGTACCCGATAAACCACTTACATCGTATTCAGGTGTTAATGTTATTCCAATAAACCGATTGTTAAAATAAATCATATACATGCTTGCGCCGCTTACAGGAGTCCACTGCAAAGTTTTTGCTTCAACAATCTTGATATCTGTTGGTGCATCAGGTGAAACGCTTAAGCCTAAAGGCTCGAAAGTTGAGGTGTATGATCTTGCATAAATAGCAGCGGGTGTTAAATGGGTTTCCACATCAGCTTGGGGTAGCTGATAACTCCAACTTACGCGTTTTGAAATATCAATAGGATTACCATTTAAATCCATACTGTTGTATTCAGCAAAGCAGGAAGTTAAATAGGTAGTCGAGCCCATTGTTGCCCAGCCTGAAGTATGAACCTGATTTGACATTTTACAGTTGAGATAAGCGGTGCCGGCATAGTCGCCCCAGGGACGACCTAAATAAAATGAATTAGCAGGTACGCTCGCAGAACCCTGAATAGTACAATTGCGGAAAACAAATCCCAAACGAATAAAAATACCAGCTACCGTTGACGCTTTGGGAACTGTGGCATAAGCATCTTCGGGTGCTGTAACAAAGCCGCCACTTCGAGTACAATTTAAGGTACAATTATCGAAAATCAAAGTGCCTCCGGCATAAATAAAATCCACAGCGCCTTCTACCCAGCAATTCAACAGATAAGCACGAGTTCCTTTTTTCGAACGATAGGTATCCTGATAGCCAATCAGGGAGCAATTTTTCAGTATGGCCTGGTCGCCGGCAGTGTATAAAGCCAATGCCTGTCCGGTATTTCCGGCAGAGTTTACAAAGGTTATATTTTCGGCATAGAAGTTTTTTGCATACACCTGAAAAGTACAGGTTTCTTCAAAAGTGGCTACTGCAGGAATGGATTTATCATAAGTCAGAATCACTCCATCGCGACTTTCACCAATCAATGATATTAATTTTGAGGATGCAACTGTTTTTGTTCCGATTGTTGTTTGTCCGTAATAAGTGCCATTTTTTACGAAAATATAACTTCTTATATTATCGGGACAAGCATTAACTGCCTGCTGAATAGTTGCAAAATCTCCATCCCCATTTGCTGAAACAACGCAGTTAAACGGAGAAACAGCATACGAAACCTGCCAGAAAATAATTGCTATAAACAGAAGGATTTGTTTCATTATTATAAACTAAATAAATGTTCATTTGTTTAAATCAAAGGCTTTTAACAATGGTTTTTAACCTCTGATTTAATATTTCATTATTCAAAGGGGTTAAATGCCCCATTTTGCCATCCGAAGTTTTGTAGTACTGCCGGACTACGAGCAATAACAGTTGATGGTATGTCGAAGAAATTAAAATTACCGGTAGCAGTATTTTTCAATTCGTCGGATGTAGTTATAGCAACATAATTAATCTTTTGTTCGGCAGGGGCTACCGTAACAGGGTTTGCATTGAAATATTTATAAACATTGGCAAGTGGAATTGTGTCGCGGGCACTTTGTGTCATAAGCATTATTGAATCGCGCGCTACATTTATTGCCGTAAAGTTTAAACCTGATCCGCCTTTTTTCCAGCCATTCAGCTTGAATATTTTTGCTCCCAAATCATCGGTAAACATATTCCGGCGACGAAGATCATAAAACCGTTTCCCTTCAAATGCAAATTCAACACGGCGTTCGTTCATAACTATTTCTATAGGAGTGAAGCCGGCCGCAATATTTCCGTTAAATCCGTAACTGCCATCATTACCGGCATCTATGCCTGCTCTTTCCCTGATTTGTTTTATACAATCAATACCTACTGCTGAGTTATTTCCTTCGTATTCAAAAGCGCATTCGGCAAGGTTAAGGAGCACTTCAGCATATCTTATTTCTACCCAGTCGGTGGATGATTTTCCAAAATCAGTTCGATTAAGCGATGGATTTACCATTTTGCGGTTCATAAAACCAGTAGTGGTGGTTTTATCCACTGTTGTATTTTCACCATAATAGGTAGTATTGTTTTTTCTTTTAAAGTTAAACATCCAAACTCTTTTGGTTGTATTCCCCTCGAGTGGATAGTAGCATCCATTGTAGGCAATTGTAGCGTAAAATCGAGCATCACGATTTAAATAAAACTTTCCACGAACGCCACCATTTCCGGTGAAAGTTCTGGTATCTTTGCTTGTTGTGCTATACTGAAATGGTAAGCTACCATCACGCATGGGGAAAGAAATAACCAAATCCCATGAAGGTGTAAGGCTAGGGCGCGAGCCTGTTAATTCTCCGGGACAAACAGTGTTTTCATACCCGTGCATTTTTACGTTCAAAAAATAAGGTGTTACCATTATTACTTCGTTATTTTTCGGATCTGACTTTTTGGTCAGAAAAATTTTATTCATATCACGGCGTACCGGCCACATAGCTGTACTGTCAACTGTTACATTCATCAACCCATGTCCATCGGCAATACAAATATCCCGTGCTTGTATGTTTGCATCATAAGCATCTTTCCAACGTGCAGTTTTTATGGCAGCATCTGTATTGTTTGGCGTGAATTGGGGACTTGCATAAAACAAAAGCACTCTACCTTTGAAAGCTGCTGCAGCAGCGCGGGTAATACGTGAATACTCATTTACCGGCCAGAATTTCGGAAGGTTATTGATGGCTGAATCAAGGTCTTCTTTTATAAAGGCAATACATTCCGAAGTTTTATTTCTGGGTGCATTTCTGATAGCATCGGGACTTTCGAAAGTTACCGCTTTTTTCATATATGGAACACCACCATAAGCACGAACCAAGCGCCAGTGCGACCATGCCCTGAAAAATGCCAACTGACCGTAACAGCGTTTACGCGCATCACCAGTCAATGCCGATTTTTCGAGCGCTTCGAAACCAATATTTACATAACGAATAATATTGTAAGTACTTGAATAGATGTCAATCTGATTTATGTTTACGGCTCCTATCAAGAGATTGGAACTCATATTGGTTGTTTCATCGGAGATATTTGCTAACGATGCAGTAAAATCTTCTCCTCCAAATGGAGTAAAAATCATTCCGTAAAGATTATTCAGATATAGTTTTGCCGATTCTTCGTTATCCCAAATACCGGGATTAATTGCCGATTCGTCTTTAATATCGAGAAAATCGCTGCAGGATACTGAAAAAAGAGCAATTACTAATCCGGTAATGTATATAAATTTTCTTTTCATGACGTATAATTTTTAGAATGAAACATTTAAACCAAGATTGACAGTGCGAATCATTGGATAATCGGACCAGAAACCAACACTGGCATCTTTATATGGAAATGGATTGATAATTGTAAGTAAGTTGGAAGCCTGCATAAACACTCTGAAGTTGCTTATATCCAATTTTTTCGATATATCTTTGGGTAATGAATACGAAATATTCATCGATTTAAGTCTTAATTCATGTCCGTTACGCATCCAGAATGTTGATCGGTTAGCTCTTAAACTTTTTGAATCAAGGCGAGGATATTTCGCATTCGGATTGTCTTCTGTCCAATAATTGCCATACCATTCGCGTAGCTGATTTGAATTTGCCGATAAGAATGCGCCTGTTCTGCCTCCTCCTGAAGCATCTGTCCAGAATCCTTTTTCAAACAAAACATCATTTCCAAATGCACCATCAAATAAAAGATCACATGAAAGTTGTTTATATTTAAATCCAAAGGAGAAACCGTAATTGAAAGGATTAAAACTATATTTGCTGATAATTCTTATATCATTTTCATCGATGATTCCATCCGGAGCACCATCGTGCCAATTTCCATCAGCATCCCTGTATGGTGCGCTTCCAATATCTTTAAACATAAGCATTCCCGGTTTCATTTGCGCTTCTGTAACTCCAAGCGCACTTACACTGAATTCTCCTGTAGGGTTGTAAAAAGCTTGATAATTAGCTCTCAAATCGCTGATATATTTGTCTATTTCTTCCTGCGTGCGTGCTAATCCAATACAAGTATAACCAACTTCACCTTGCGCTGTTTTATGTTCTTCATCTTTCCATGTGCCAATAACACCGGGGCTTTGATATTTTTTAATTACATAATTTATTGCATAGGAAAGATTTCCTGAAATATAAACATTTAGATCTTTCGTCAGATTTTTATTCCATTTCAATTCCAATTCGCCACCCCATGCACTTTGAATTCCATAATTAAGTTTTGGTATAGTAGCTCCGGACAATCCTGCCGCCTGGGGAAAATCGCTTTGCGGTGAATCCAGAATATCGGTAGTGTATTTGTAGAATGCATCAACGCCTACAAAAAACTGATCAAACAAATCCATATCAACACCTAAGTTATACGAATCAGTAGTTTCCCAAGTTGAAGAATAATACACAAGACCTGCATTTTTGGGTGTAACTGCTGTAGAAGCACTCGTTCCGCCTATATATACACCGTTTGTATTAATACCATAACTGTATCTCCATTGATTGGCTGTGGCTTTATCATTCCCCAAACGTCCGGCTGAAGCGCGAAGTTTCATGCTATTGATAAACTCAATCTTTTCTTTAAAGAAATCTTCTTCAGAAATACGCCATGCTACAGATGCCGATGGAAATAAACCCCAGCGATAACCCGGAGCAAAATTGGTAGAAGCATCATAACGGGCAGCACCTTCAAAAATATATTTATCATCATAGATATAACTTAATCGGCTGATAAATGACTGTCTTCTGCTCTTTGTGTTAATGTTTGAACTCACTTCCTGTCCTACGGTTGAATAGCCGTTCATAACATCGTAGTACGGGATGATCACTCCATATCTTTGTCCACTCATTCCATCTCCACCACCTTCGGATTGCTCATACATCAAGAACCCCGAAACATTATGCTTCCCAAATTTATTAGCGTAAGATATTTGTGGGTTTATCTGGTAATTATAGCTATTCGAAGCCGAAGCGCTTATTCTGTTGTTGTTTTCAACGGTATAAATGTAATTTTTATCCGTTACCGGCACGCGTGTGTTTGAAAAAATGTGAGGATAGTACGTTTCCTTTTCAAATGAATATAAGTTGTATGGACGCGTAACCTCGAGCCCTGAGTTAGCTGATCGGCTATAATTGCCTGTAAATGAAATTTCCAACCCTTTTACCTGTGGTACTTTATATTTAAGGCTAATAGATGATACAGTACTTTGAGATTTTGATGTTTTGTACGAACCCGAATTCAATAATTCCAGCACATTAATTCCTGTTTGAGTGTAAACAGGTAAACCATCGATATAAGGAGCTATCCATCGTGGAGTGCGTATCAATTCACTAAAAGTTCCATACATTCTGTCGCCTTCGGTGTCAAGCTGGTTTTTGGGTGTTTTGGTGTCTCTTTGCGTGAAATCCATCGAAAAAGTTCCTGTAAGATTTTTAGTGAGTTTTACATCCACTCCAAAACGTAAACCGAAACGGTTCATGTGAAGTCCTTTGAAATTACCGTTAGCAAACAAGTAATTACCGCCCACAAAATACTTAACTTCTTCGCTGCCACCGCTAACATTCAACGTGTGACGTGTGTTGATGGCGTCCTGCCAACCCATTTTTGCCCAATCGTAATTCAATGTTTTCAATCTTTCCAGTTCGCTGTCGCTGAAAATATCTTTTTTCGATACATCGCCTCCAGAGTATTTTAATTCCTGATAGGCAAGATCGTTCAGTGTTACTGCTTGTTCGTAAGCGCTCATCATTTCAGGCATTTTAATACCCTGACTAATACCGAGCGAAGATGAATAATTCACCTGCGGAGGTCCAACAATTCCTTTTTTTGTTTCCACAAGCACAACTCCGTTAGCGCCGCGTACACCATAAATGGCTGCGGATGCATCTTTCAGTACCGATATACTTTCAATTTCGGAAGGGTCTAATTTGTTGAATGCGCTCACATCGCGTATAAATCCGTCGATAACATACAAAGGTTCATCGGTAGTGCTAAAAGTTCCGTTGATACGAACGGTAACCGTCGAAACTCCCAACGGGTTGCCGGTAGGTTCATTTACATGCACGCCGGCCATTTTTCCTGCTAATACAGAGGCTAAGTTAGGAGCCGGTATATCAATCACTTCTTTGGCATTCATGTTGGTGACTGAACCCGCTACGTTTGCTCTTTTTACTTTAGCATAGCCTACAGCCACTATTTCATCCAATTGAGAAATATCTTCTTTCAGAACAATTTTATACTGAGGAGTTGTAACCTTAATTCTTTGAGTTACATAGCCAACATACGAAACCGATATGGTTGCATTCATTTTGGTTTTCAATGTAAATGCACCATCAAAATCGGTAATCACCCCATTTGTTGTACCCATTTCGATAATTGATGCTCCTATAATGGGCTCATTTTTTTCATCGAGCACTGTACCTTTAATTGTTATGGGCTGATTGTCGGTCTGTGAAAACACCTGTCCCATCCAAACCACTGAAAATAGAAGTAATGTAACAATAACAAGAGCCTTTTTGCTATTGAAATTACTTAGAAATTTTTCTTTTTTCATGTATATCAATTTATTATTTTTTTTGATAGT
>CAYNGF010000027.1:0-36162 GCA_964396515.1 uncultured Paludibacter sp. | reverse complement strand
TAATTTCGGTTCCTCCTGTGTAAGTATTGTTGTTTGTCAATGTCCACGATCCTGTGCCTACTTTTCGGATGGCTGTTACAGCTCCCGTACCGCTGTACTGTGTATTTGTTATTTTTCCGTTAAAAGTAGAGTTCGCATTACGAGCACCGATTTCCCAAATTATCGTTGCGTTACCTGAACCTCCGGCGCCAAGTATAGAATTTGTATTTCCGGTAAGGTCTCCTACAGGAATAACGATATTCGATGTATTTCGGTAAATCATGGTAACATAATTGCTCAGATTTATCTTCGTACGTTCATAACCTTTTGTTGACCCGATTACAAAATTTCCACCATCGGCATCGGTAGTTATATTAATTATTCCCGAATAGCTTGAAACATCCGAATTTAATACATTGCCCGTGAAACCCGTGTAATAGTTTAATGTGCCGCTTCCGGTAATTGTACCATTGATAACCGACCGTCCATCAACATTTAAAGTTCCAACATATCCGGTGGGAATTTTCAAATTCCAATTGGATGTATTGTCTGTAGTTTGGCTGTCGAACATTATCAATGAACCACCCATCAATGTTATAGTATCCGTTGAACCAAGTCCGGAAGTATTCGCAACATCGGTAGTAAAACCAATTGAACCTGCTTTAATGGTAGTGCCGCCGGTGTAATTATTAGCAACGGCAACCGATAAACGACCTGAACCTTCTTTAATTAAACGTCCGGGACCGGTAAATTGCCCGGTTGTGGTTAGTACAGCCGCATAATTACCAATCGATAAAATGCCTCCGTTTGCTCCCAAAGTAAAACTTCTGTCGATTGTTGCAGTTGCACCGGTATAACTTAATCGTCCACCGTTTAATACAATATTCGTTGCTGCTTTTGAAGCTGCACCAATGGGCGAAGCTACACCTCCGTTTGTGATAGTATTTGTTTCTACCGTACCATCGTTAATAATTAATTTGCCGGTAAATTTATTGGTTGTACCCAAGGTTACCTTTCCCGAACCTCTTTTAGTCAAATTTCCTGCACCTTCGATTGAACCCGTTCCGCTGAAATTGTAATTTGAAGCAGTTTCGATAAAAATTGATCCCGGGCTAATTGTTTCGTTGACAATAATTGATTTTACATTTGTCTCGTCGTTAAACAAAACTGAATCATTTTGATTGAAGGTCTTAACTTCGTCATTCAAAATCCAGTTCTTTGTTTTGCCATTATCCCATTTATCGTCGATGTATCCTTTCCAAATCAAGTAAGCAGGCGGACTGACTTTTAAAGAAACATCGCCATTGATATTGACTAAAGTATAACTTAAATAAGAAGGTACACCGGTTACTTTTATTTTACTTAAATCACCTTTTATGCTACCTTTCACTTTGAATAAAATATAATTTCCGGCTGGTAGCGATCCGTTTGAAACATTCAGATTTATAACGCTTTTGTTGCTTGTATTCCAATCTCCTTCAATGTACAAAGTATCGTGTGAAGCAACAACATTATTTGCTAAAACAATATCGAAATTAAAAGTTACAACACCTGATTCTGTTAAATTTTTGCCGAAAGTGAGTTTTGCTGTTTCGTTTGCATTACTTCCGGGACTGACAGTTGTTCGGTTTGATAAAGTAACATCATTCCCAAAAACACCTTTGCCTGCAATCTTTACAAATGGCATAATGATTACTTCGCTGTTTTTAAGCACACCGTTATTGTGAAATTCACCATCCCATATTGTAGTGCCACCGGTAAAATTATTATTATTCGAAAGTTTCAAAATGCCTGAACCAATTTTTTTCAAAGACATTGTTCCGTTTAAAGTCCCTGTTCCTGTAATTTCTACATTATAAGGGCTGTTAACTTTCATGCTTTTGGGCGATAATTCTCCAACAACAGCAATAACAGCATTAGCTCCGGTAGTAAGATCGAAAACAACCCTATCGCCATTTTTAAAAACAGATGTTTGGTTAATACTATCCGTCCAAGATGCAGAAGTGTTGTTATCCCATACTGAACCAGCTTTCCAACGTTTTTCACCTGCATAAACAGCTGAAACCGGTGGCAAATACATGTCGTTGCCCATGTAATAACCAAGATGTGGAGGTTGATTATAGGCAGTGTTTTGCCATGCAATACTTGCCCGATAAACAGGGTCGTGCATTAATGTATAAACACGGTAATCAGTTGGAATAGTTGTGGTAAAAACTCTTAATTTTTCATTATCAGCAGTACGAAAAATAACTTCCTCGCGCCAATCGCCAAACAAATCGACCGATAGATTCGGTGTAGCTTTCGTTCCGTTTATCGAAGAACAATCAGGAGCAGAAAATAAAGTTCCCACTCCGAATTTTGTGATGGAAGTACCATCCATAAGCTCATCTTCTCTGTCGCCATCCCAGTAAATTCTGAAATTCATTGACGGACGAGTTGTAGATAAAGTTTCACCTGTTTTACTTTTTACTAAACCTACAGATGCACTCCACATTTCGAAACCACGATTGCCGGGAATGATATTGCCTGCCAAACCTCGACCATTATCCGAACCGGTGAAAGTTCCCCACATCACATCCCCTGTGCGTGCATCGTGCATTTCTTCACCGTATGCAGCACTCGTTGATTCATGCACAGAAAAAACTTCGAGTCCTTTACGATCGGGATCCAAATCAGAAAGGTGCATAGCATCGCCATGACCAAGTCCGGTGCGATACATGAATTTCCCATCATGATCGACAGCGCCCGAACTCCATACTATTTCATCGCGTCCATCATTGTCAATATCAGCAATTGCCATATTGTGGTTTCCCTGACCGTACAAGCCCACACCGGAAGTTGTTCCGGAATCGTAAAACCAAACCTGACTTAGATTTCCGTTTCTGAAATTCCATGCGGCAATTGTAGCACGCGTATAATACCCGCGGCACATTATAATAGAGGGTAACACGCCATCGAGCCACGCCGTACCGGCAAGAAAACGATCGACACGATTACCGTAACTGTCGCCCCAATTAGAAACTGTTCCGCGAGGCGGATTATAGTTGGCTGTGGCAAGTTCTTCGCCTGTTAATCCGCTGAAAACAGTGAAATATTCAGGTCCGGTTAAAATATATCCACTTGTATTTCGGTAATCGGCAGCATGATTAGCTGTGGCTGCAGGACCTTTCGAAATGAAATTTCCAAGTCCGTCTTTTGTTCCGGGTGCTGTTTTAGCAGCAATCTCAGCTTTGCCATCGCCATCGTAATCGGCTACCTGAAATTGTGTATAATGTGCTCCGGCACGTATATTTTTTCCTAAATCGATACGGCAGAGTTGTGTGCCGTTAATTTTATAAACATCGATAAATACATTCCCTGTATAACCCGATTGCGAATTATCTTTTGCATTTGAAGGTTCCCATTTTACTACAATTTCATATTCGCCGTCGCCATCCACATCGCCTACACTGCAATCGTTAGGTGAATAATAACACACACTCCCATCGGGCATAGTCATAGGGGCGGGAATTTTCATCGGAATGTCGAAATAGTTTGTAGCTAATACTGAAGTTATATGCTCTTCACCGGTTTCAACACCGTTTATTACAGTTTTGACTTTATATTCTGTTGCCGAAACAGCATTATCGGAGTAATTGGTAACATCAGAAATTGGTGAAGCATTAATTTTTATACCATCGCGATATAGATTAAATGCAACATCGTCAGGGTCGGAACCTAACATACGCCATGATAAAAAAACCTTGGAATATGATGTGCGCACAGCCACAAGGCCACGGTTAAGTTTTTCCATAACGCGTTGTGCTTGTGCTGTAGATAGATTGATCAATGAAAATAGTAAAATAAAATAGAGGATGTATTTTTTCATTGGAACTAAATTTTATTATAAACAAAGAAACTGTAAATCTTTTGTTTGCGAAATAGAAAAATGTGCATAAAGTATTGGTATTTGTACATTAATTCAACTTTCGCAAGTATTTAATTGCTTGAATTACTTGAATTACTAATTATTTCTAAATGCTGCATATTGAATATCAGATGGTTATACAAATGAATGTTTTCCAAATTTTCGATGTTTTACCTCACCCCCAACCCCTCTCCTTCCCGCGAGCGGGACAAGTATCCGAGGGGAACGGTTCACCGCAAGTAGAAAATTCATCGCACGTATTTATATATTTCAAATTCATGTACATACACTTACGAAAGTTAAACACATTAACTATTCAAACAGCAACAACTATTGTTGAAAAAAATGGAATTTATCAATAATAAATTCGTTATTTAATTTTTTGTAGTTCTTGATATTCATTTTCGGTAACTTCAAGAATACTACCATGTCTGATACCTTTTGGCAGACTGATCTTATCAGATAATTCGGTCCAATTCATTAGATCAACCGATGTTATTGCACCGTATTTATGATCGCGATATTTGTCGAAATACACTGTCCATCGACCGTTTTTGAGCAAAGCGGTAGGTCCTTCCACCCAGATATTACCCGTAATCGGTTCACTTGCTTTGGAATAAGGACCTTTCAATTCATCTGCAAAAGCAATTTTTAGATTTTTTTGCACAGGTTCACGGGTTTCGTCTTTGAGTAACATTATCCAACGATTTTCGTGACGTAAAATGGTTGCATCAATCACATTAAATCCTGGGTCGTAAAGTAGTTTTGTGTCGCTGAAGGTTTTAAAATCCTTGGTGGTAACATAATAAATGCGATGATTGTAACCGTTTTCGAGTGATGACTGTGTTTCGGGGAATTTTCCCGTGATAGTTGTAGCCCAGTAAATCATATAAGTCTGACTGAACGGGTCAACGGTAATTTCGGGTGCCCAAGTGTTTCGAGCATTCGATTCGTGTGCCATTACCGGTAGGAATTGTTGTTCCGACCAGTTAATCAGGTCAGTGGACGAAGCATACCCAATACCTCTATCGTTCCAGCTTACTGTCCAAACCATGTGAAATTTACCATCAAGTCCGCGAATAATGCAAGGATCGCGCATTAGCTTGTCAGCGGCAACAGACGGACGGAGAAATGAAGAGTCGTTTTTAAATGCTTTCCAGTTTAATCCATCGGTGCTTCCGGCAAGATGTAATCCATCGCTGCTATTTCCTTTGAAGTAAGAGAAAATATAAAAACGTTCGTCCAGCGGAAGAACTTCATAAATTTTTCCTTTTACAGCATTTAATTCAAGTTTATAAAATCCGGAATAATCTTTTATCGCTTCAACGTTTTCAATTTTAAATTTTCGATCCGAAATTATGGTTGTTTTTTGACAGGTATTGGATTTTATAAATGCTGATGTTAAACGATTTTCTTTCCACTGGATTGCAATTTCAAAATTTCCGCGTGCTTTCAATCCAGAGACCGAACCTTCGTCCCAAGCGAGTGGTAAAGCCGGTAATAATCTGATTTCGTTTTCTGTGGATTGCAAAAGCATTTCCACAAAAGCAGCCGTACCGCCAAAGTTTCCATCAATCTGAAAAGGCGGATGTGCATCGAATAAATTCGGATAGGTTCCACCACCTTTCAATTTATCAGTTCCTTTGTAACCATCCGGATCAACATAACGCATCAATTCCCGCAACATTTTATAGGCACGATTTCCATCCCAAAGCCTTGCCCAAAGGTTTATACGCCAACCTTTGCTCCATCCTGTTGTTTCATCACCTTTTATTTCGAGGGTTTTACGGCAAGCCTCGGCAAGTCCGCGGGTAGTAGCCGGCGAAATATGATGTCCCGGGTGCAACCCAAACAAATGTGTTTGATGTCTGTGTTGCGGGTCTTCATCTTCCCAATCGTGATACCATTCCTGCAGGTTTCCCTTTTTCCCGATTTTGTAAGGATAAAGCCTGTCGAGTGCCTGTTCCAATTTACCGCGAAATTCTTCATTAATATTTAAAAATTTTGAAGCCAGAATGGTTTGTGAAAACAATTCCCGAATAAAAGCCAAATCGGCTGTAGCACCATACAATGTAGCCCCTTTGAAACCATCGGGAGTTAAGTATCTGTTTTCAGGCGAGGTGGAAGGTGAAGTAATCAAATAGCCATCTTTATCTTCGGTTAACCAATCCAAACAAAATTGCGATGATCCTTTCATGAGTGGATAGGCGTAATTTTTCAGAAAATTATCATCTTTATTAAAAACATAATGTTCCCAAAGATGTGTACTTATCCAAGCTCCACCCATATTCCAGCATGCCCAGTTGGTACCACCTCCTCCGAAATTTCCGACCGGATTTGTCATAGCCCAAATATCGGAATTATGAGCCAATGTCCAACCATTGCAACCGTAAAAAGTACGCGCAGTTACAGCGCCGGTTTTTGCCAGATTTGCGATAAAACTCAGCAATGGTTTATGCATTTCAGGCAAGTTACAAACTTCGGCAGGCCAGTAATTTTCCTGAAGATTAATATTTGTTGTATAGTTACTGCTCCAAGGCGGACGAATATATGGGTTCCAGATTCCTTGCAAATTAGCCGGCACACCTTCGGTGCGCGACGAAGCAATCAGTAAATATCTGCCAAAGTTGAAATAAAGAATTTCGAGGTTCTTATCTTCTTTGCCTTGTGCATATCTTTTTAATCGTTCGTTGGTGGGTAAATTGGGAGCTATGGATTTGCCTAAATCGAGTTTTACCCGATTGTAAAAATGCTGATAATCTGCTAAATGTGCTTTAATAAGGGTCGAATACGATTTCTTTCGTGCTTTTTTGAGCTGCGTAGCTGCAATCAAATTATTATCTAACCCTTGAGTAACCGGATTTTTGTCGAAACCGTTAAAACTGGTTGCCAACGAGACATACAGTATCACTTCGCTGGCATTACGGACAAAAAGTGTGCTGTCTGTTGCAGTAACTTTACCACCGGAATTTTTTATTTCAAAAAAAGCAGAAAACCGCGTCCCTCTTTTCTCATCGAAGCGAATCGGATTTTCAATTTTAACATAACTCGGGGCACAATAATAAGGAGCATATCCGCTTACTTTCAGGAGTTTTGCTTGTGTTGTAGTTTTATAACGCAACAAACTTTCGAATTTTAACTTGAAACTTATTGCATTTCTCCGGTTGGCCCTTAGTTTTATTACCAACACTTTATCGGGGTAGGATAAAAAATATTCCCGTTTGTAATTGATACCGTTTGAATGGTAGCTCACTTCAGAAACTGCAGTGGATAAGTCAAGTTCTCGTTTGTAATCCGAAATATTATTGTGGTTAAACTCCATTAACATTGTACCGAGTGGGGCGTACGATTGGGAATAAGTTCCCTGCAACTTTCGGTTTAGTTTTTCGGCAAGGGGGTAATCTTCATTTCTTAACGCAGTACGAATTTCCGGCACAAATTTATATGCTTCCGGATTCATATACAGGTCAACCGGCTCACCGCTCCAAAGTGTAGCATCGTTCAGGTAAATTTTTTCTGTATCGGTTCCACCAAATACAGTCGCTCCGGTTTTACCATTTCCGAGTACGAGTGTTTCTTCGAAATAAGTAGCAGGTTTATCGAACCAGATTTGGTTTGCCGATTGAGAGTGTACATTGCTGTTAATTATAAATACAAATGATAATAAGATAAAATTGCGTATCATGGTAATGTGTTTATAAATGATTGTCTTTACAAAGTTAATAAAACCACGAAAAATTATACAATTCTATGTAATTATGGCTATAGTAATAAAATAGCAATAATTTTTGAAAAAACGAACAAAGTTATGAGATCTGATTTATTTTCATACTGAATTTATCTATAAAACACAATAACACAAAATGCAGATATTAATTCATTTATATATATTTTTGATTTATTATCCTATAATACAATGAATGAATTAAGTACTAAATTAAAGCGAAAGATACCATACCATAATTAAAATATGAAGGTTGTTAATGAATAAAAATCTATGTATTTGTACAATTGAACAGACTAAAATTATTAGCCTTATAGTAATTTCGCAACATAATCTGGCAGTAGTAATATTCTCTGTCCAGCATTATGTAAAAATCAAAATTTAAAGTCTATAATATACATGAAAAAACTAATTAAACTTCCGTTTGTATTTTTAGCATTTTTATTTCTACTGAACGGTTGTACGGATAAGGACGTATATTACCAAAGGCCCGAATGGCTTGAACCTCCCATTTACGAAGTTCTAAAACAAAAAGGAAACTTTAAAATGTATCTACAGTGTATAGATACTACGTTATACGCATCGGTTTTGAAAGGTGCAGGTCTTTATACAGTTTTTGCTCCGAATGATGATGCTTTTAGTGCTTTTTTAAGCAGTCGTGGATATACTTCCGTAAAAAATATTCCTCTGACAGAAATCGAAAAAATTGTCGCTTATTCTATTTGCTACAGCACCACATCTTTCGACTCAATTGGAGTAATGGGAAATTTTAAGTACAAAACGCAATACTATGCACTTCCGTACCGAGATCCTGAGTTTAACAACGAATGGGTTGTTGATCAAACAATGACAAACAACTGGAGTACATCTTACAACAACTACAAATTCATCCCTGCATTTACAAGTACTTTTTTTGCATCGTTTAACCCTCCTTTATCGGCTACAGATTATAATGTGTTTTTCCCAAACGTAACATTTACAGGAAAAAACATCCAGGGTGGCGAAATTGTAAAGGCTGACATGCGTGCCGAAAATGGCATTATTCACGAAGTATCAACCGTGAATTTACCGTTAGACAATTTGGCAGATATTTTAAAGAAGCCTGAAAACAGCCTTTTCAAGTCGTTGGTAGATGCTAAGGATGCTTATGGAGAATATCTTTTCAGAACATACACCGAAGTAACTTCGCCCACCACACTAAAATCACTGCAAAAGATAATGCCCAAGGAAAATATCGAAAAAATATTTATCAAAATGTACGTCGGGCTTAATTATTCTTTGAATTTGGAAAATGTACTTGATGAAAGTGGCAGATATACACCCGAAAAAAGTGGCTACACCCTGATACTTCCTACAGAAACTGCCCTGAATAATTATTTACAAAAACGTGTTTTAAAATATTATAACAGTATTAATGAATTACCTCAGGAAATTATCCGGACTTTAATACAGGCACACATGATACCTTCATTAGTTTGGCCTGCTACGTATGCAAACTCGATAAATGGTAATGGCGACTATTTGAACGGTTCGGGTAGTAGTGGTTTGAAATTTTCGGAAAGCAGCATTAACGGCGCAACACTTGCCAGTAATGGATTTGTATATCAAAGTAATGAGGTTGTAAAGAGTAGAATTTTCGAATCGGTTTATTCCGAAATTTTCCTGAATCCTGCACATAAATGGGCAAACATTGGTTTTGTAAACAACTTTAATACTTCGTTACGCGAAGATTTGCAAAAATGTATCTTAAACGGTTTCATGTCCGAGCGATACACACTTATTACTTTCGATGATCAAATGCTCGTTGACGATGGATTTTCTTATAACTCTGCAACGAATACATTTTCACATTCAGTAAGTGGAGTGAATGCAAACAGCCGGTTAACTCGGTTACTCAGGGAGCATATTTTTGAAGGATTGCAGAACAGCCTAGTAAATTCTGAAATTACTGACTTTGCAACACCGGGAATTTCCAATATGGACAACTGGAATTTTGCAGTAACAAGTTTTGGTGATCCTGTTCGGTATAAGGATAATCAAATTCAGGCAGCGGGAAATATTGAAGATAATACTTTTGTAAAACTTACCAAACTAAATGAAACCTATTTGAACGGAACTGTTTGGAAAGCCGATATGCCGTTGCAATATTCTCCACGTGTTACCGGATCGACCGACGATCGAAAATTCAGAGATTTAACACTTTGGGAATATCTCGACCGTGCACGTTCACAAAACCCGAACGTGAAACTTTTTGTCGATTATTTGCAAAGATGTATTAAAACATATCCTGATGATGCCACCAGCACAGCTCTCGATGGAATAAGTACTGAACAGTTTTACACTGTTTTGATGCCTAATAATACAGCCATGCAAGCTGCTTTAACTGCCAAGGTAATTCCACCTATTGACTCTATCAATTCTGCTTATCCTCAGGCATTTGCACGAGCAGCATTTTTTATCAATTCACATATTTTACAAGGGCGGGTTATTGTTGATGATAACAAAACTTTTCTTTATCCTGCAAATGCAAATTCATTAAATAAAGCACTTGTACCTGTAATGGCAAAGGTAAATAGTGAGAGACTTGGTCTTACAAACCAAAGTTTGCTGATTGAAGTGAGTAAAACACCTTCTGGATTAATAAACTGGATACCTCAAAATGTTGTACAGGGGAGTAAGATACTTGTAACAGGCAAAGTATCGGGCACTATGCGTACACAACGAGGAAAACCAACCGGTACTACTATTCTAAACAATTATCGTTGTAATCGCATAGCATGTAAAGCTATTTTGCACGAAGTAAATAATTATTTCACATTCGTATTAAATTAGGCAACAAATACAGGAAAGCGTGATTTCTATCGTCGAAAGCACAATTAAACAATTCTATATCGTATGAAAAATACAGGAAAAATTATAATTCTCATTACAATTTTACTACTGTCCAAAGTCATTATTTTTGCTCAGGGAGAAAAATTTCTAGTACGCGGAACTGTTATTTCAGCCACTGACAAACAACCAATTGTGGGTGCAACCGTTGCTGAAATTAATCCGGATAATCGTACAGTGAATGGTGTTGTTACCAATCTTGATGGAAATTTCAGTATTGTCGTATCGAGCAGTAAGAACACATTGTCATTCAGTTATGTAGGTTACAAAAAACAACAGCTATTAATTGGCAATAATAATAACATAAAAATAACACTTCATGAAATGGATCAACTACAGGAAATTGTAGTTGTAGCAAAACCCAAACAAAGAGTTGGTTCTCTGGATATTGAAGAACGCGATATTTCTATGGCAATTTCGAAATTAAGTGCAGATGAAATAGGTGAATTAAACGTAGCTTCTGTGGATGAAGCGCTCCAGGGACGAATGGCTGGTGTGGATATTATGGCTAATTCAGGTGATCCGGGTAGTGGAATGTCAATTCGTATCAGGGGTATTACTTCTATCAGCGGAAATAACCAACCCATGATTGTAGTTGATGGTATTCCGCTTGAAACGGTAGTCGGAGCCGACTTCGATTTTGCTACTGCAACCGAAGAAGAGTTTTCGCAGTTATTAAATGTTGCCCCGGCTGATATTAAGGATATAGTAGTTTTAAAAGATGCAGCTGCCACAGCAATTTGGGGTTCAAAAGCAGCAAATGGTGTTTTACAAATTACAACCCGACGCGGAACAATTTCGCCCCCAAAAATTACTTTTATAGCTAAAGCCGGTTTTTCTCCTGAACCGAATGCTATTCCAACACTCTCAGGAGATGAATATTCTACTATGATATTGGAATCGTATATGAATACCGGAAAACCCTTGGATTTACTTACCGTTACCGGCAAACCATTTTCATACGACCCGCGCGATCCCTATACTTTTTACAATTACCGCAACAATACCGATTGGGTGAAAGCTGTGTCGCAAACCGGTTATAATCAGGATTATAATTTGTCGGTACGTGGAGGTAGTTCAAAAGTACGTTATTCATTTTCGGCAGGATATTATAATGCGCGAGGAAATACCATCGGCACAGGACTTTCACGTATTAACACTCGTTTAAATCTCGACTATTTCGTGTCTGACAAAATAAAATTTTCAGCTGACATTGCTTACACACATTCAGACAACCGACGCAATTTTTTACCAAACGGCGATGAAAGAAACGATGTTCGTTCACGTGCTTATACCATGATGCCGAACCAGGGAATTTACGAATTCAATGAACTTGGAATACAAATGCCTACTTACTTCACGCCAATTAATGGACCGCAAGGTTCATATCCCAATATTTTCAATCCGGTTGCGTTAGCCAATCTGGGTAATTTCAAAATTAAAAGTGAAAAAGTAATACCACATTTACTAATTTCAATAACTCCAAATGCTACATGGCGTTATACTTTTGATGTGGGTTTCGATGTTGGAAATGACCGAAAAGAAAAATTTCTGACGCAATCGGCTTCCGGTGTTAATTGGTATGATACAAAATATTTCAATGCCGCATCAGTTTCTGAACCGGAATCGTTTGTTATTCAAACATTTAACAAGCTTTATTATACTCCCCAACTAAAAGAAGACAAACACCGTCTGATCGCTTTATTAGGATTGAACACTTATTCACGTGAAAGTTACTCTTTGGATGTATCCACGGCTGGTTCACCATCAAATTACCTTACTGACCCTGTTAATTATTATATTTTGGATGGAGGTTTAAGTTCCGGAGTTGGACAACAACGCAGCATGAGTGCCTACACGAACGTTAATTACACTTTTCTCGATCGATACACAATTTATGGAAACATTGCTTTAAACGGCGATTCCCGATTTGGGAAGAATTATCGTTACGGCGTGTTTCCGGCTATATCCGGACGCTGGCGTGTTTCGGGAGAACCTTGGTTAAAGCCAAAAACTGAAAAATGGCTGAACGACTTTTCTCTTCGCGCTTCGTATGGTATTACTGGTAAAAGTCCCGATTCTGATTATCTATATTTCAATCGGTACAGTACATACAGCTACGGATATCTTGGAGAGTCAACTTCCTATCCATCAACACTGGAGTTAAAAGAGTTGCGTTGGGAACGTTCTATTCAAGACAATTACGGATTGAATTTTGTAGCATTTGACTATAAATTAAATATCGAATTTGATTATTATGTGCGTACTACAAAAGACCAGTACAGTGCAAGAACCAATATCCCCACTTCTTCAGGTTTTTCAACAATGGCGCTAAATTTCGGTACGTTGCAAAATAAAGGGTGGGAGCTAAGTGTGAGTTACACTCCTGTAAAAACTAAAGATTGGAATGTAAATGTGGTTTTCAACATGGCAAGAGAACAAAATTCGGTAACCGAACTTTCGGAATATGCCGAGTTGGATAACTTTAAAGATTGGAGCAGAAACGGCGTTTATATTACACGTATTGTTGCAGGTCAGCCTCGCGGAGCATTTTACGGATATAAATATGATGGCGTTTACTTAAATAAAGATCAAACTATTGCTATTGGTAGCGATGGAAAACAAATTACAACTACCGACGAAAACGGGAATACTGTGCCGGTATATATGAAATTTGGCTATCCTACAATTAACTACACATTCCAGCCCGGTGATGCACGTTATGTTGATATTAATAAAGATGGTCAGATCAACTATCAGGATATAGTATACTTAGGTGATTACAATCCATTATTTTACGGAGGTATTACTCCATCAATAAAATGGAAAAACTGGTCATTAAATACTGTATTCCATTATCGTTACGGAAATCAAATAGTAAATGCAGCGCGCATGTCGCTTGAAAACATGTATGGTTTCGACAATCAGGCAACATCGGTATTGCGACGCTGGCATCACGAATATGAAAACCCTGATGATGCACCTGCAGGACTATTACCTCGAGCTTTACACGCCCAGGGATATAACTGGCTTGCATCAGATCGTTTTGTTGAAGACGGCTCATTTATACGTTGGAAATCGTTCACGCTTCGATACAATTTCCCTCGAAAAATAATTTCACTTTGGAAATTGCAAGATTTATACATTTATGGAACCATGCAAAACGTTTTGCTTTTAACAAATTATACCGGTCAGGATCCTGAAATCAGACTTGGAAGTTTTCAGGATAATGCACGTGCTCCGGTACCAAAAAGTTATATGTTTGGAGTAAACGTATCATTCTAATCTTATTAAGTTTTTACAAAAGAATTGAAAATTACATTTCATAATTTATTACAATTGAAATATATGAAAAAATTCATTCAGCATACATTTATAATATTGACCGTTCTTTCAGTTAGTTCCTGCGATGCATGGTTAGATGTACGACCCGAAGACGGCGTTGTACGTGAACGCTATTGGAAAACGAAAGAAGAAGTACGGGCAGCAGTATTAGGTTGTTATTCGCAAATGCTTGATACTAAAATGATGCAACAGTATTTTATTTGGGGGGAAATGCGTGCCGAAATGGCTACACCGGCAAGTGCCGCAAATTCAGACCTTGTGGCATTAAATACTGGTGAAATAACTCCAACCAATACATATACTGACTGGGCTTCGTTTTACAAAGTAATTAATCAATGTAATACGGTGATTGAACTTGCCCCTGAAGTCCTCAAAATTGACGAATCGTTTTCAGAAAAAATGCTTAATGAATACATAGCAGAAGTAACTTGCATACGTTCGCTCATGTATTTCTACCTGGTGCGCACATTTAGGGATGTTCCTTACACCGAAACTGCCAGTATTTATGATTATCAGAATTTTTCAATTCCTAAAACCGATGGGAAAACAATTATTGATAAATTAATAACTTCTCTCGAAGCATTGGAAAACAAGATTGCAATTAAATACGATAATACTAGCTCAGCTTCACAGGAAAGCGCAAATCCTAACAAAGGACGCTTTAATTACTATGGATGGGCAAGTTTGTTGGCCGATATTTACCTTTGGAAAGGTGAATACGATAAGTGTATCGATATGACAAACCGAGTTATTGAGTCAGGTCAATATTCTTTAGTACCTGTGGCACGAGCTGAAGTTTTAAGCTATAATATTGAAACCGGACGTATTGATACGGTTTACGAAGCACAGCAAGGCGATGTGATTGCGCTATTCAATAGTATGTATGCTCAGGGAAACAGCGTCGAAAGTATTTTCGAGTTGCAAAATCCTCCATCGTACATTAATCCGTATGTTTCCATGTTCAGTGCTAATGTTAACAATTCAATTGAAGTGAATCAGGCAAGTTTTTCTAACGAGTATTTCATACCATCGAACATTGACAGAATATGGAGAGATATCCGTACTGAAGGCATTGCTTATCAGGGTAAATACATTTGGAAATGGGCAGGGCTTAATAATACTACTTCACCCGTACAATGGCGTACTCCTTCTATCTCGAATAGCAACTGGATTTTTTACCGGCTTGCCGATATAATGTTAATGAAAGCGGAAGCTTTAACCGAACAAGCTATGGGGAATAACGATCAGACAAAATTAGCGCAAGCACTTGAGTTGATTCGAAAAATTCGTGCAAGAGCTAATGCACCTGAATCTACAGATTTATTCTACAAACAAACCGGCGAACTCGATGCAAAAACAATGGAAGAATTTGTGCTGGCTGAACGTACACGGGAACTTACTTTTGAGGGAAAACGCTGGTTCGATTTAATACGTATGGCTCAACGCGATAATTTCAGCGAAAGAACTATGGGTTATCTTTTACGTATGGTAGTGCTTGCATCACCTCCCGAAAAAACATCCATTATTCAAAGTAAATGGCAAACTAATCACGGCAGTTTGTATTTACCAATAAACTCCGGAGAGTTGCAGCGAAATAAAAATTTGGTTCAAAATGATTTTTACATGAAATAATTATTTTAGTTATTTATGCAGGACAAAATAATTGATAAAAGTTTATCTTCAAAATTATTAGTTAATGGAATCTTGTAGTTTTATTTTATAAATTATTGAATTTTATATTATAGTGATTTATTAGTTCGGGAATTTTAAACCTGATTTGCATAAAAAAATATTTTATTCTAAGAAAATATTCGAAGCACAGATTTTTTTCGTATTGCCGAGGATCTGAATTAAACGGTTTTCTAAGAATTTTTTTTAAAATTTTTTACCCATGAAAAAGAATTATTTAATTTCATTGTTTGGAGTGTTGGTACTTTTACTTACACTAAATTCCTGCACTAAGAATGTGGAGGAAATCGTAATCTCCGACGATAAACAAATCGATGAATTGATGGAGAAACATGGTTTGACATCATTTTTGGCTATTCTTGATAAAAGCGAAATGAGAAGTACTGTACATGCATACGGAAATTATGCAATTTTTGTTCCTACCAACGAGGCAGTTGCTGCCTATCTTCAAAAAATTGGTAAAGCTACAGTTAATGACCTTACTAAGGAAGAAGCTGTAGCCATTGTTAAATATCACTTGCTAAACGTTACCAATAAGTCAGACAGCTTAACAACCAAAGGATTTATTGATGGGCGAATGGGATATCCTAATTTTGCCGGTTCTTATCTTACCACCAAGCAAACAGGTGAAGATATCAGAATAAACCGACAGGCAAATATATTATCGCCGCGCGATATTAAAGCAAGTAACGGACATTTACACATTATCGACCATGTGTTAACACCACCCGATCCGCTAACTGAATCCATCACTGCCAGAGTACGGGCTTTACCCGATGATAAATTCTCATTGTTTAAAGAAGCATTCGAGCGCTCGGGGTTGGCTGATTTGTTATCACAAAACGTGAAAGGGCAATGGAAAACCTTATTTATTCAGGATAACGATGCTTATGCTTCTGCAGGAATTCATAATCTTGCTCAATTAATAGCTGATTTAAAAGTGAATACACCCGCTGTAGAAAACGAAGATTCATTACTGAAAAACTATATTGGATATCACACTGTGCCACGTCTGCAATATATTGCTGATTTATTGAAGGTTTCAAGCCTCCAAACATTGGTAAAAAATCAGGTGATAACTTTTACCCGTGCAATAAGTAACACAGAAACGAAAATATTACTTAATGAACTGAAGTTAGGACAGACTACCGAGCCGGGTGTTCCGATTGATAAAAACAGCGATTTTTCAGACTGGACATGTTCTAATGGTGTAATTCAAAAAATCAACGGAAATATTCAGATTAAAATTCGCTCTGCTTACCGTATTTATTGGGATATAGCGGAACAACCTGAAATTATGGCACTACGAAATTTTCGTAAACCGGGCTGTGCGGCCGATTACAACCCCGGCGACCTTTCAGAAATTACCTGGAAATACAAATCAGGTACTCCTGTGGCACAGCAACAAATCCATTACTATTGTGGTACTATACCTCAAACTATTGCTGCTTTTGATGAAAAGTCACAATATGTATATGCTGATTACCTCAGATTAAATCTTGATTTAGGTGCAATTCAATGGATGGAAATGAAAACACCTGTATTGATAGGAAGTGAAGCCGGTACGAGTTATAAAGTATGGATTTGTTATCGTCGCGAATTGGAGTGTTATGTAAAAACTTCATTCAAGCAAGAAGGGAAAGATGATCAGATTTTACCCTATATTTTTGATATGTCGCTATATGCTCCCGCTACAATTTCAACTGCTCCTGAAGTAGCAGAACTCGATGGATATAAAATGTATAATGCTAAAAAATTCAGTTCGGTTGTTATTTCAAAATTGCTGGGTACTATTAAGGTTTATACTACAGGTCGTCATACATTACGATTAGAGCCTACTACCAACAGACGCGTAGGTCAGTTGGGAAATATAGATATGATACAGTTTATTCCGGTTGATGAAAATCAACTATGGCCACGTGTAGATGTTAAAGGAAACTGGATTGATTCTAATGTAAGAGCTTGTGAAATTTGGCCATACGAGGAATGCCCTGAAGTAGTTGCGCCCTAATTGAATGATATATAGCAAATTAATGAAGTAACAGGTAATAAGCAAAATATTAAAACATGAAAACTATCAAATATTCAATATTTGTAGCGGTGATTATATTATTCATCGGTTGTAATCCGTGGGAAGATGTCAGGAATTCAATTGATGAACGTAACAAAAATCTATACGAAATCCTGGCTGAAAATTCCGATCTTTCTACTTTTGTGAAAGTTCTGAAAACAACCGGCTATGACTCTATACTTAGCGCAGAAATGAGTTATACGGTGTTTGCGCCTACGAACGCAGCACTCATAAATCTGAATTTCAGCGATACTGCTAAACTTTCTGCATTAGTAAAAAATCATATTTCTGAAAAAATTGCTTACACTGGCAAAACCGGAGATTTTGATATCAACCGGATTTTAATGCTCAATGGTAAAAATGTTTCTGTTTTCAAAAATTTAATATCAGGAGTAGCCGTAAGTAAATGGAATATTGTTTCGAAAAACGGTGTAATCCATATCATTTCCGGCACTATTGAAGATCGAAAAAATAGTTGGGAATATCTAAAAACACTGGAAAATAACCCTGTAGTTGATTTTATTGCTTCATATAACGAAAAGGCAATGGACATGGTAAGAAGCGTACAAAAAGGCGTAAACGCAAACGGAAAACCGGTATACGATACCGTTTGGACTTACCGAAATACACTGCTTGATGCTACACCACTCGCTGACGAATCGACTGTATCTACTTTTATTTTACTCGAAAATAAAGGTCTGGAATCATTAATACAGAAATATAAAAAATATTTCAAACAAAAAGATTCCATCCAAATGGTACGCCAGATTACAAAAGAAATAATTGTTGATATGGTTTTACCTTATACAAAAATCAATGCAAGCGGACGCTACCAAAATTCTTCGAATGTTTTGATAGATATTAATAAAGAAGATATTACAGATAGTATTATTACATCGAATGGCATGATTTATAAAGTAAAAAATGCGAAAGTAAAGATGTATCAAAATAAAATTAAACCCTTGCTGATTGAAGCTGAAGATTTTGTGAGCAGATGGCCTGATGCGTGGCAAACCCGCCCACGTAACTGGGCAAGTGGTGGAAAAGATGTCATGCTTAAATCTCGCACCCGACACTCTTATGACTGGAATACAACATATCAGCTCAACAAAAAAACTATTAATGGAAAAGATACAGTAATAGTGCGGGACACAATAATAAAAATTAATAATCTTTACAGTTTCAACTACAGAAGTGAAAACGAATGGCCAGGTTCAAATACGTTGGGCGAACCTAATGCCTATATTTCGTACAAACCGAAAATGTACTCAACTTCATACAAAATATTCTGGAAAGCTTACGATGATAACGCTGAAAAAAATCATATTGATGCACGCGGTGTGCCAATGGTTTTCTACCAAAAAATGTACATCAGTTTTCCAAGCGAAAAAGTATTGGAACGCACATCAGCGAATGTAATTATGAATAATTTTTCTTCTGTTTCTAAACCCGGATTTACACCCAATCACACCATTCTGGCTGCTCGAATGATTGCAGGTGAGAATGTTGAATCACAACTTGTACGTTACAGGGTAAATCAAGGGCATACAATTTATCCAAACAGTTATGTTTTGTACGATGCTGTAAATCCAAATAACCCACAACCGATTTCATCAGAAGATATTTACGGAAAAGAAGGAATACTTATTTGTCCTTATTACGGTCTATCAACAATTTTTGTATCAAACACATGTATAGGAGAGTTTACACATTTCGATGGAGTAGTTCAGGCTTATTTGCAATCGAGTAAAGCTGCCAATGCCCCCGGGATGATATTTTTGGATTATATACGCTTAGAACCACAGGTTGACCCGAACGATTAATAAATTTGAAAAACAGCAAATCATATAATATGAAGAAAGCCCTATTTTTAGCCGCAACTGTTTTGATGTTTTTTTGTGAAACTACCATAGCTCAAACTACAGGAACAGAAAAGCAGAGACATACTATTACAGGAGTAGTGCTGGATGCAGCAACAAACAAACCAATTGCAGGCGCAAATATTGAAGTTAAAGGAATTGCCTCAGCAATAACGGATGATAACGGTAAATACAACATTTCACTTAGAGAAGGTCAAGCTATTTTAAGTGCAATAGCTGCGGGATATGGAAAGAGAGAAATTTCTGTAAATGGCCGACAGAATATTGACATAGTTCTATACGAAGTTGACTACAAAGGAGCATCAAAAAATGTTTATACTCCTTTAGGCGACAAATCGGGAATATCAACCATTTATTCATGGTTTGGTATTGACAATAAGAACATGAACATAGATGCTGCTACACCCGATGGTTTACTGAAAACACAGGCAAGTGGTTTGAATGTGCTTACACGATCGGGAACACCGGCAAGTGGTTCAAACTTCTATTTGCATGGCATAAATACCATGAATGCAGGTTCTATGCCATTGTTTGTGGTGGATGGAATGCCTTATGAAAATACTTTTTATTCACTTTCTCTCATTGGAAACTATTACGCGAACCCTCTTTCATCAATCGACCCAAAAGATATTGAAAGTATAACAGTACTCAAAGATGGTACATCGCTTTATGGAACTAAAGGAGCCAATGGAGTAATTCTGATAAAAACCTTGCGTTCTTCTCAACTCGAGACACGTATAAATGCTTACGTAAGCACGGGTATTGGTTTTGAACGCACTGAATTACCGCTGTTAAACAGCATGGAGCATAAACATCTGCTTGCCGAACTTTACCAAAAAGCATATCCAAATCTATCTCCTACAGAACTAAACAACTCTCTGCCTTTCCTTAATCAAAATAAACCTGTTAAGCAACCCTGGGGGTACGAAGGGAATATGGATTATTTTCGCTATAATGCCAATACCAACTGGCAAAAGCAGGTTTTCGGTCCATCAGTAAATCAAAATTATTACCTGAATGTTTCCGGTGGCGATGAGATTGCTACTTATGTTCTTTCGCTTGGATACCTTAATCAGGAAGGTATGGTTGTTAATACAGATTTTTCACGTTTTAACACACGTTTCAATTCCGAAATTAAATTTTCTAACAAGTTTAAGGTGTTGGCAAACATGAGTTTTATGTACAGCACCAAGCATTTGCCAAACGAAGGTGGAAGTATTGCATTAAATCCAATACTTGCAGCTATGGTAAAAGCTCCGTTTACTGCTCCTTATATTTACAATGAAGAAGGGAAAAAATCACCTAATCTTGAAGATGCGGATTACTGGAACTTATCAAATCCGTATGTTCTTGTGAATAATAAAAGTAATCTTGTGAATATCAATTACCGGTTTTTTGGTTCTTTCGAATTTATATATAACGTAAATCGCTATATCGATGTAGCTGCTCAAATGGGACTTAATTTCAACAAAGAACGTGAAAAAGCATTTTATCCTAGCGTAGGAGTGGCGTTTAACGAAGAAGTTTATAATGTCGATATTTTAAATGAATCTCAGCATAGAGTTGACAGGTTGTTTTCACTTTACGGAGATGGATATATTAATTATAAAAATACCTTTGCAAGAACTCATTCTGTGAATGTACGTGCTGGACTTCGTTATCAGGATAATTCAGCAAATAACAACTACGGACAAGCCTATAATTCATCTTCCGATCAATTTAAATCGCTTCAATATGGTGCAGCAAACCTTCGAGGCATTGGTGGTGGTATAAACGATTGGAAATGGACATCGCTATATGCAAACTTTGATTATTCGTTCCGTAATAAATATTTTCTCAATCTGCACAGTGCTTTTGATGCTTCATCGCGTTTCGGTATAAATGTGCCAAAATTATTGCCTTTTCCTTCAGCAGGTGCAGCATGGCTAATTACTAACGAAAATTTCATGCAGGATATCAATTGGATAAATTTATTAAAATTCAGAGCAAACCTTGGTATTTCAGGCAACGATGATATTGGAAATTACAACGGTGCGCGTTTTTATTACCCATATGCATTAGTTGGTCAGTTCGGATTAGTGCGAACATCGCTTGTCAATACAGACCTCAGACCTGAGAAAGTCGAACGTTTGGGTACAGGAATTGATCTTTCAATTTTTGACGAACGCGTAAATTTTGGCTTGGATATTTACTCGAATACAGTAAATGATATGATTCTGAGTGTTAAACCTGCCAGTATTTCCGGATCGCAGTCAAATGTGATTCTGAATGCCGGAAAAATGCGGAATACTGGATACGATATAAATCTGAACACCCGAATTGTAAATACCCGGGATTTAAAATGGGATATGGGTTTAATGATTTCAGGTTATAAAAATAAAGTTTTGAATTTGGGAGGAAAAGAGTATTATAATGAATATCTGGGAGCAACGATTCAAACGAAAGTCGGACAGCCTCTTGGTATGTTTTATGGATATAAAACAAATGGCGTTTATGCTACTGCCGCCGATGCATCGAATGAGGGACTTAACATACGTGAAGGTTTAGTGCTCATACCTTTTAAAGCCGGAGATATGCGGTTTGTAAATCAAAACAACGATAACGTAATTGATGAAAAAGATCGCGTAGTGATTGGAAATCCGAATCCCGACTTGTTTGGCAACATTAATACCCGATTAAAATACCACGATTTTACATTAAGTGCTATTTTCATTTATTCGCTCGGCGGTGATGTTTACAACTATACACGCTCACAACTCGAAAGTATGTCCAAACCATACAATCAGTTTCAAACTGTGTTGAAACGTTGGAGAATGGAGGGAGATGTAACCACCGTTCCTCAGGCAATGCCCGGCGATCCAATGGGGAATGCACGTTTTTCAGACCGTTGGATTGAAGATGGCTCGTATATGCGATTGAAAAACATTTCCTTATCCTATGATTTAAATTTAAAAATACCTGCTATTCAAAATAGTATGATATATATTTCAGGCGAAAATTTACTGACCTTTACACGCTATAAAGGTCTTGATCCGGAATTTTCAGCAGGTGAAAGTCCACTTTATCTGGGTATCGATCCATGCGTTGTTCCTCAAATCCCAACGATATCGGCCGGAATAAAATTAGGACTGTAATGATTAGAAAAATGAATTACGAATCAAAAATTAAGAATTTGGATATGAAAAAAATAATCCTGCCAATCATACTTCTAACAAGTGTTTTGTTTTTCAACGCCTGTAAAGACGAAGAACTTGGGAATGCCGTTCCTTACGATAAATTTTATCAAGATCTGTCGGATGCCGATCGTGCTATTTTAGGGGTTTATGCACAGTTTACTACATTAGCAAAGCAAATTGTAATTTTAAATGAATTACGTGCCGACCTTATGGATGTAACTTCGGCGGCTACGCCCGAACTCGAAAAATTGAACCAGAACCGGATAGACGAAAGCAACGAATGGGTAACTCCATTGCAATTTTATGCCGTTATCAACTCCTGTAACGATGCACTTGCAAATTTCGACAAAATGCTGGCTGAAAATAAATTTACACGTGATGAATACAACGAACGTTATTCTGACATTGGTGCACTGCGAACCTGGATTTACCTGCAATTATTAAATATCTATGGCAGTGTGCCCTATATCACCGAACCATTGGTAAATCTTTCTGATGTTGAAAAATACAAAGGTCAGCGCGAAAATGCCGATCAATTGTTGCCAAAATTAATTGCATTTATGCGCAGTTTACCAACCCTCGACGATTACATTTATTCAGATCTTGTCAATGGAACGCCTAATGGGTATTCACTCGACCCCATGTTTGTAAGTAAGCGGCTTGTATTAGCAGATTTATATCTTTATAATAATCAGTATGCCGAGGCAGCGCATTATTACAGGCTTGTTATGGCTACAGATGAAACAAGCGGAAATCTGAATGCAAAACGGCAACGCTACCGGCTCTATAACTATGCCTTTACTTCTACTTCAGGTGAACCAAGCTGGTATGCAGTTGTTTTCCGCGATGGACATATCGAAGATGAAAATGGACTTATAAACACATGGAAATACATTTTTACCGACCCAGCTTCATCACGCAAAACCACCGATCGTGCTGCCATGGAACGTATCTGGTATATTCCTTTCGATGACAAACTGGAACCTGTAAATCCATTTACCAAACTTTTCGAAGGTTATCAGCTAAAAGCTTCGGATTATGCTATGGACTCGCTCTTTGGAAAACCTATGCGAAACCAATTCCCCTATGATGCAAGAGGAAAAGGAGGGTCGTTTACCGATAATGGATTAATAATAAAATACAGTGGACGAAATTCAGGATCCTCATTAGCACGTCAGCATGGATTTTGGATGATTAGCCGTGCTGCAGGATTGCATCTTCGTTATGCCGAAGCTGCTAACCGAGCAGGCTATCCTTATCTTGCCTGGTGCTTCCTGAACAATGGCGTTAAAAATTCAAAATATCGCTATCAAAAACCCGATGGAACTTATTTCCCTGACGATTCATGTTATGTAACCGGAACAAGTCCTTTCGATCCATATCCATTGGATTATAGGTTCGATGCGCGTTATCCACGTGAATGGGAACAGAATGCCGGTGTACGCGGACGTGCATTTATGCCTGTTGTGAATTTTCCTGCCGGCTTAACCACACAACTCGACAGCATTCAATGGCTCGAAAAACAGATTGTACGCGAAGCAGGTCTTGAACTTGCTTTTGAAGGACAACGTTGGAGTGATTTGGTACGAATTGCCCGAAGAATGAACAAAGAAGGACGCGATGGTTTTCGGTTTCTGTTTGATGAAAACATTAAAAAGAAGTATGAACGTGCAAAAATTCCTGCACCTAACTTTACATCGAACGAGCAGAGTTGGTATCTTCCTTTTTATGAATAAATTAACAGTAAATATTTGATTTTACAGAAAAAATAATTTATATTTATCAGTGATTATTGCCGGGTATAAAACACACCTCTATCCGGCGATAATCAAAATTGAAAAACATACTGAGGTGTTCCAAAAATATCAATTACAATGAAAAAAACATTTACATTACTGATTATTGCCTGTTTTATGGCAATTTTGATTCCGGAAAAATCTCATGCACAGCCCGGAACGTTTTTCCCGAACTATTTCATTAATCAGACATTTGATGGAGTTGAAGCTATGCCTGCAGGATGGAGTTTTGGAAGTGGAACTTCTGCATATATAGGTCGTGCAGGTTCGTCTGCCTCTTTTGGTTCTCCGGCACAAGGTTTTGTCAGAATCAGTGGATCAGGCTCAGGTGCTCGTGGCGGTGAATTACGTTTTCCTTCTACAGCAACAAGTCAATTTAAAGATTCGACAGTTTGGGTAATTGAATTCGACTGGACTGCAAATGCAGTTGGAATGAACGGCATGTCAGGTGCTACAGCATGTACCCTTTTAGGTCCTAACAGCGTAAACTTGGCTGTTAACTCTACTTTTTGGGCAGCTGCTATTTTCGAATTTTATGCTTATAATGCAACAGGTTTTATACATTTGACAAATCTCGATCCAATTGGGAAAGGGTATGTATTAGGTGCTCCTTTTAATCCTGACGCATTATCTACTCCTGTAGGTTATTGCTCTGATGGTAACAACTCATGGTTTGGACGCCGTAGTACTACCAGTGCTACAATTGCTGACAGTTTAAACATGACAACCAGAACTAAAATTGTCTTCGGGGTAGCAAAAAAATACCATGTATTTGCCGAAATGAATTTTGCTACCCAAATGGTTAAAAAATTTGCTATGTATGAAATAGCCAATCCGATAAATGGTGACACAATTTATAATAAACCATTTATTGCACCTTGGGTAGTTGGAACTGCACCTACAGTTGCTTTCGAAGATAGAAAAGTAACTCAGTTCGACCGTTTAGCATCGTGGGCTACACGCCCGGGTAGTGGTAATGCTGTGGCAGATCATTCTTACGATAATTTAAAAACGTATGTTTGGAAAGAATCCGTTGGAATAGCCGATGTGTCAGTTAAATATGTTGATCGTGCAGGAAATCCTGTAAAAGATAATAGAATTATGGCCGGGCAACAGGTAAATTCTACTGTTTGGATTTCATCAACCGATAAAGCGAATTTTACGTCGAACGATGGAATGTATTATTATTTTTACGATGAAGAAGCTACTCATACAGCAAATGCAGCTAAAGGCGCAGACGGCGAAAGTCTGACAGTTGGTTTTACCGGAGCAGATAATTCTCTCACTGTAGTATTCAAAAAAGTAGCAGTTACAGCAGGCACATATGTGTGGAGTGGCGACACTTCCGGCAAATGGAATTATTTGGATGATAATTTTAAAATCGGCGGTGGTAGCCCAATGTCCTATCAACCAGGAAATGAAGCTTCTTTCTCAAATCCTGATGCATTGTATAAAACAGTTGAAGTTACAGGAGAAATTGATTTGAAAGATGCCAATATGAATGTTTCTGCACCTGATTATATATTTGGTGGAACAGGAAGAATTGTTGGTAACGGTACACTTATGGTTAGTGCGCCTACTACACTTGGTTCAGATAACCGTATGGCTGCCGGAGCAATAATTCAGACAGCTCAACCTGTATTAATTAAACACGCAAACGCTGCGGCCAAGTTTAAAACAACCGAACCTGAAATTACACTCGGATTGGAAGCAGGTGCTACATTCACAAAAGCAATAGAAGGAACACCTGATAGTAAACTGAATTTGAATCTGATCTCGCTTAACGAATACGCACCTGCCATCAGTGGTTTCAACACAGTAAATATTCACCAAATGACACAAACAAGTTTGAACTCCGCTACCTGGCGTACAGGTTGGGGTGGTACTATGCCCGATAATGCTCAGGTGAATTACTATAATGAAGTATTAGATAACCCTATACCGAATGGTCTGGGTGTAGTAAGTGCTGTTATGCAAAAAGTGAAATTGCATTTAGGTCCACACACTCGTCTGGTACGTCAGTACAACGAAAATGCCAACAACAATGATGTTGTTTATGTGGGAGAACTCACTGGCGATGCTGGTTCACGTATTGAATCAGGATTTGTTGATGGTCGCTATTTCCGTTATGATATTGGTGGATTAGGAACTGATGCAGTATTCAATGGAGAGATTGGAGCATTTACAAGAACATATACAGCAGCTACAGAAACTACACCAGCAGTTACAACTTATGCAGCCAATGGCGTTGGTATCACCAAATCAGGTACAGGAAGTTGGACAGTAAATGGCAACTTTAATTTCCCCAAAGGCACAAGAGGAAGTCAGGTGAATGTGAGTGGTGGAAAATTTATTATTAATGGCAATATTTTCTTCCCAAATTATACAAAAGAAGGCAGTCAGATAAATGTAACAGGCGCAGGATTATTAGACATTAATGGTAAAGTTACTTTCGTAACTGACTCTGCAGCACATGTAATAAAAGTTACCGACGGAACGCTGCAATTGCATGATTCAATTGTAGCACCCGCTATCAACCAGATAGCTCTTACAGTCGATGCCAATGGTACTCTTAAAACTGGCAATAACTATATCGGAGCGTCCACTGTAACTGTAAATGGAGTGGTTGATGGAGGTGGTAAATATGCAAACGCATTCTCTATGACTAATGACCTTGCAGTATTAAAACTGAAAGTGAATAATTTTGACCAAGGCAATTTTGAATATGTAGATGCTTTAGGTGATATCAGTATCAAAAAAGGTATTATTGATATTACTGTATTGAATTCACCCATTGGAAGCAAGCAAATTACTATCCTGAAAGCCGGTGGAAATTATGATATTCTTGACAATATGGCCTTCGTTCAAGTATTGGTAAATGGTAAGAATATCACCGGAAATACTGCTCAAACAGAAGTTCCCGAAGGTGGTGAAATATATTATTTCGATCCAGAAACAGGAATATTAGGACATTTAGGTGTGTCTGGCATAAATGACGTAAATGCTTCTAAAGAAGTGAAAAATATTGAGTACTTCAATATGGTAGGTCAGAAAGTTACAAAATACCACTTGGGATATACGTTAAAAAGAATTACTTATACTGATAATTCCGTTGAAACAATCAAATTTTTCAACCAGGAAAGACTCATTGAACTGAATGATCAGAAATAAGCAATTTGTAATTTTTGTTCTTTGAAATTAAGATTTTTGCAATAAAAAAAGTTTCATACCATAGGGGTAACAACTTTTTATTTTACAAAAAATCACTTCATAATATTTCTGCAAAGAAAATCTAATTCTTTGCAGAACATTTTATCTACTTATTAAAATGGCATCATTAACTGAAAATGATTTGGTTGATGATGCTATTTTATCATCTCTTCAAAAAACATTCTCTAATTAAACATTTTTCAAAAATTTCACTTACCTAAGATTGAATTAAAATTGTATATTTATCAATTTATATCTCATTTTGGTATATTAATACGTAATTAATTTTTCTTTTTTCATCAAATAGACTTATTAAGTTAAAATAACCGATATCCATTGACAGAAGCAACTAAGAATTTTTTCAACCAAAAAGATTACAATGAAATACCATAGAATAACATTTTGCTTAATTATTTTTTTGTTATTACTTCCAGCAGTCAATGCTCAACGAAAAATGGAACGCTTAGACAGAGGTATAGTAGCAATACCAAAATCGAGCTCTCTAATTTACATTTCATGGCGGCATTTTGCTACTGACCCTGATGATATTGCATACAATCTTTATTACAAAACAACAGAAGCAGGCACACTCATCAAATTAAACATAAACCCAATCACAAATAGTACCAATTACACGGCAAGTCTCAACACATCTTCAGCTACTTACACATTTGTAATTAAAAGCATAATAAACGGAGTAGAAAAAGACGAACCCGGAAGTTTTACTTTACCACAAAATACTGTTGCCAGCCGTATTGTTCACGATTTTAATTTCCAACCTTTACCCGATGGACATCCAACTATGGGAATGAAATTTTGCTGGCCAGCCGACCTAAACGGCGATGGGAAATACGATTATGTACTCGACCGACAGAATTACGGTGCTGTAACAGAAGATGGAACAGGAGGTGCTGCCGACTATCCATCACCAAAAGTTGAGGCTTATAATAGTGACGGAACATTTCTCTGGAGAATTGATATGGGACCGAACGTGAAAATATGCAGCGGACATAACGATATGGTTACTGCTTACGATATGGATGGCAATGGAAAAGCAGAAGTACTCATGGCTGTAAGTGAAGGAACAACTTTTGCAGATGGTAAAGTGATAACAGGTACAAACGGACAGGTTACAAATTATCGAACAATTCCCGGTTCAGCACCTCAGTGGATTTCAATTGTGAATGGCGAAACCGGAGTTGAAATTGATCGTGTCCCCTTACCATACTTCGATGCGATGCAAAACACACGTACAGATGACTGGAAAGAAATGAGTGGACATTTTATCATTGCTTATCTTGATGGTATTCGCCCTTCGCTTATTTATCAATATAAAACACGTGCCGCCAACGGAAACTTTCAAGGTTCACACGCAGCATGGTCTTTTCGTGATGGAAAACTTCAATTAGAATGGTCAAATCGATTTTATCCCGGACAGGCTGAATTTCATCAGGTGCGTGTAGCCGATGTAAATGGTGATGGACGGGATAATTTTGTAGAAGGCGGGTATGTTTTAAATCATGACGGAACGCTTATGAACCTTCACAAGGATGCCATTCATGGCGACCGTCACATGCTGGGTGATATTGACCCTGACCGACCCGGACTCGAGCATTTTACTATTCAGCAGGATAATCCAAAAACACTTGGTATGGCGCTTTACGATGCTCAAACGGGTGAAATGATAAAAGGAATTTATCAGTCGGCTGTTGGCGATGTTGGTCGAGGTATTTGCGCTGCTTTCGACCCCAATCGTCGAGGGTTACAATTCTGGTCAACAATGCAGAACAATGCTATGTTCGATTGTAAAGGAAATCAAATACCCAATGCTTACGGAAATTTCCCTGCCGAAGCTGTTTGGTGGGGACCGAATTTATCGCGTTATGAACTTAATGGAGTAAACAGTTCAGGATCTAATGTTGCATTTCATAAAATAAATGCTGCGGGCACGGGTATGGATCGCGATTTACCTAATCTTTACAACGAAAGCAATGGCAACGGTGCATACTATTTTGCAGCTGCTAACGGAGCTAGAGCAGCTTTTTGGGGCGATTTGTTTGGTGACTGGCGTGAAGAATTGATTTTTTGTCGGAGCAATCAAACCGGTTTTGTGGTTCTTTCCACATGGGAACAAACGAATATCCGCTTGTATCATCTTATGCAAAATCCTGCCTATCGGGGACAAACAACTCAACGTGGATATTATCAAACTCCCGATGTAGATTTTTATATGGCTGCCGATATGCCCAAGCCTCCCATTGCACCGGTTCAGCAGGCTGACATTTACTATACCACTTCAGGATGGATTGATGAAGATGATAAACCTGTTGCATATACCGACTCGAAAAGCATAATGTATGACATTCGGGGTGGAAACAGCACGGTAAATATGTCAACGGTAATGAAGCCTTCAAAGGTGTACCTTATGAATCCCAAAGGAAGTAATTACACATTTACAGGAAGCGGAAAATTCAGCGGAAATATGGATTTGATAAAATCGCTACAGGGAACTGTAATCTTTAATAACCAACATGATTTCACCGGAAAAACCCGCATCTCGGAAGGAAAACTTGTTGTTACAGGAAATTATATAAGCCCTGTACAAGTCGATGCAAGAGGTGTAATTGCGGGCAATGCAACATTGCTAGGTGGAATTACGCTAGAAAAGGGTTTGAACCGTGAAGGCGCACGCATTGAACCCGGAGCTTTAAACGAAACCGGAATAATGACCATTGAAGGGAATCTTGTTTTATCAGGACGAAACAACCTTGCCTTTAGATGCGATCAGACCAAAGCTCTTCCGGCTTCAAAATTAATTATTAATGGTAATTTTACTGTTTCGGGTACCGATAACTGCATTATTATTCAACCCCTTACTGTAATTCAGGAAGGTACGCTTACACTGATTAGTTTTACCGGTACTACAAATGCCACTGCATCGAGTTTTACAGTTGTCGGACTCGAGGGTATTCCTTATACACTTAAAGTTGAAAGCAACGCGGTTATTATCGCGATTGAAAAATCGCGTTCCGCCGCACAGGTAAGCTGGATGGGAAGCCAAAGCACTGCATGGGATTTTAAAACGCCAAATTTTGTATATGGCAGCCTCTCCGGAATTTTTGTACCTGGCGATTCCGTATATTTTGGCGATGAAGCTATTCGCAAAAGCATTGTTATTTCTGAAACGATGCCGGTTGGAGGACTTACTTTCAACAATAATACCGACTATACTATTAGCGGTCAGGGAGTTATTTCCGGTACAAGCGGATTAAAAAAATCAGGATCAGGTAAATTATCAATTCAAAATACTGAAAATACTTTTACAGGTAAAGTTGAGATAGATGGCGGTGTTCTTGAAGTTGCCTCATTGAAAGATGGAGGATTGCCGAGCTCAATCGGAGCATCTTCTTCAGCATCAAGTAATTGGATAATGCGCGATGCTACTCTTCAAACACGTGCGCAAATGTCCACCAATAGAAGTTTGCAAGTTACCGGAAAACTTACAGTAAATAATCCGAATACAAACAACAGTGTGCTTTTAAGCGGTAATATTGTTGGCTCAGGTGTTTCACTTGAATTGAATGGCAAAGGTACGCTTACACTTCAAGGCACTAACAGTTTGAATACTGTAACTCTAAATGATGGTTTACTATTTCTTGGTTCGGCCGATGCCAATCGCTATTCAATGGGAGCATCGAAAATTACGCTGAATGGCGGAATTTTCAGAATGTTCGATATAAATTCTACTTCGAACACGGGAACTTTTAGCAATGAAATAGAAGTTCCTAACGGAAAAAATGCCCGCTGGGATTTGCCTTCGCGATGGAATATTGCCTCGAAACTAACCGGAGCAGGACAAATTCAGGTGCAAATACCTTATGTACGTTCCGATTTGAATGGTGATTGGTCGCAATTTACAGGAAAAATTAACTTTACCGGAAGAGATGTAAGACTTAATAGTGCAACATCGCGTAATATGCCACTTGCTGAAGTAAATTTGGGAGATGGAACTTATCTGATGGCAGCGTCCAATGGCAGTAACGAATTATCCGGAGGTCAAACTTTTACTTTTGGTGCGTTAAGTGGCACCGGTACAATTTCAGGCAGAAACTTCATTATCGTGGGAGGCAACAATGCAAACACTACTTTTAGCGGTGTTATGAATGATGGTGCCGGACGACTGACCAAAAAGGGAACCGGTACACTGACACTTACCGGGGCAAACCTTCATACAGGAGGAACTGTAGTGGAAAACGGGACACTCCTTGTGGCGAATACTACCGGAAGTGCTACCGGAACAGGAACTGTAACTGTAAGTAACGGCGGTATCCTTAGCGGAACAGGTATCATTGCAGGAGCTACTTCTATCGGTGCGGGAGCTAAACTTATTCCCGGTGCTGTTTCTTATGGCACATTGAATTTTGGTTCAAATTTGAATTTGTTCAGTGGTTCAACTACAAAATTCCGAATTGCTGCCAACAACAACGATAAACTGAACGTTACCGGTAATCTGACATTAAAAGGCACACTTGAACTACAGGAAATAGGTTCTGTGTTTGCTGCGGGTAAAAGTTTCACACTTTTTACTGCCGGAAGTACTAGCGGAACTTTCGATAACATTATTCCTGAAATTCCCGGCGAGGGTTTGCAATGGAACATTTCACGCCTGAGTGAAGGAATTATTTCTATTGACGTAGCGAACGGAATTGAAGATATTACCGGCGCTAACGTACGTGTTTGGCCGGTTCCGGTAAAAGATAACTGCCATGTAAGTATAGGAACTTTTTCAGGAGATGTAAAAATTGAATTAATAAATCAGGTTGGAATAATTATTTTGTCCGAAATTGTAAGTCATGCCCAGGTGAATCACATAATTAATATGAGTGACTTTCAATCCGGATTTTATTTTGTAAAAATATCCGAACTTAATAATAAATCGTTTTTACGAAAAATAATCAAACAATAATAAAGTTTATTATTTTTATAAAATGTATATCCGGAAAAGAAAACACCTGACTGGTTTTTAAAACTTGTCAGGTGTTTATCATTAATTATACGATGGATTTTCTTTTCAGGTTATTCAATCAACTCTTTCAAATCACAATCTTTATTGTTCTGAAATATATCGTTGTGATAATGATCGAGTTTGCGTGAAATTTAGGCAAGCGATATTTTTTCTTCCTCTTTCAGATTACCTACTTCAATTTTTGAAACCATTTCCATTTACGTGATTAACTGATAGTTGCGACCAATAATCCATTCAGAATCATTTTCGTTTTTAGCACTATTGATATGTATAAATGAGCGGTTCCAGAATTCGTCCTGTCTTAGCCCCCTAATTAACTGGACTATTTTGTAGAATCAATTTAGGATATTTTAAATTTGTCTTATTCCTCAAGCGTTCTTGTTGCACAAAGATAATGTTTCCCGCAAAAGAAACGAAAATTTTTTTAAAAGAATTTTTTTAAGTATGGTAAGCCTAAGATTTTGGGAATTTTAATTATATTCTAAGCTTTCTCAAGTGTAAAAAATAGAATAATACACAAGTATGCAATGACTTTTTTAGTTCTACTGAAATGTTTCCAACTCTATTCGTGTATAAGCATCAAGTAAAAGGAATTCTATGTCAATTTATGAATGTAAAGCAGGATTTTCTTTTTACCGACCGAATTTTTTTTATGGTTTTAATCATTATTATTCTTGTCAATAATATTGGTGAGAATTAAAAGTAATCATCCAATCAAAACTAACATTCATAATATTGAACGGAAAATTTCGAAACTTAATCCCAACATATTTTGAATCATGCCGGATGCTCCGTTATCATATATTGCCAAAAATCCGGACGATATACAAACCAAAGTCATTATCAAATCCGCGAAAATTGAAACCTGATTAATAAGTTTCGGATGTTTTTTTGAATCTATAGTTTATTAAAACAAACCCTGTTACCGAAATAGTATCCTGCCAACAATCCCATAAAGGCATTGAAAACCGGAAATCCCATAAAAAATCCAAAGACAAAAAAATTGTAAATCAGATAAATCAGAGCTACTATTAAAACAGGTAAATTAAACCGATGATCAATCCATTGTTTTAAAATTTAATGTCAATTAATCCGCCGACAAATAATCCACTTGCCAAATATATAAGGTCTACTTTCCGACTTATCGAACAGCAACCAAACAGTCACTGACAATAAACCTAAAATCAATGGAAATAGGCTTCCGATAATCAAACCCATAATTTTCTTTTCAGGATTTCTCATAAATGATTTTTTTATTTTACTTGATTACGTTTTGGCGCTTGCTGCAGTGGAGAGTTTCGGAGCAGAAAACCGTCAACCTGCACGAAAGTTTGAGCGGCTTATCCCGAAAAGCTTTCGGGACTTGAATACCAACTGAAACCCTTATGGCATATACACTTTGTTGGCGTTTCGTTGTTTATTTTTCCAGTCAATTTTTCCTGCATTTTTGCTGCATTGTTTCTGTTATCAAAAATTCGTCGCTACGGGACTAGATTTCATCTTTGTTATGTGTTTTACCATAAGAGCGTCCCTACGGGACTGACAAAGCTTCGGAGGAGCGAGCTTACGGTTGAGCAAGGGCATACAACAAGTGCTAAGCTCCGTAGGAGCGAACTTTTTCATTGCCTTACAACATATAAGGTCGTCCCTGCGGACTTATTCTTCCCAAAGTTTATTGATTTCGTCTTTTATTTTTTGCTCATATATTTTTATCAGCTCTTTGTTGGCATTGACCAATTGTTGCTCTTTTTCGATTTGAGCAACTACTTGACTTTGATATTCAATTGGTAAAAGAGGTATTTTTAATAGTTTTAATATTGAAACAGAAGCTACATTTACAATTGCTGACCCCTGAACGTTAGAATGTAATTGCTTTTGAAAATTATCACTTTCCATCCATAATTTTAAGAAACTTGGCAATAGTATTTTATTTGTAGAAATTTTAAGTAATGCTTGGTTAATAATTCCTTTTGGGGCTTTGATTGGAATAATTGCAACTTTACCCATTGTCCCTGAACAACTCATTATAATGTCGTTTGGTTTAACTTCAAATCGTTTCATTTCGTTGAATTTATCATCTGAAATAAAATATCTAAATTGTTCAAAATTTTCATATATAGCATGGGATTGCTCATAAACAGCATATCCATTTTCGATAAATATTTCTTTTTTTAAACTTCCACCAAAAGGACCTCTTACTAATTCACACACCTTCCCCAATTCCACCATTTCCCATTCGGGTTTAATATCAATTTGGGGTTTGTAGTTTTCTACTACCTGCTTAGCTCCGGCTATGATTTTTTCGTATTGCTCGATTTTGGAGACGATTTCTTGCTGGACGGAAAGTGGGGGGAGGGGGATTTTAATTCCAAGTATTTGATTTCTATTTATACTATCAAATACAGCACCTCCATTTCCTTTTATGTTTTCCTGATTATGCTTTAGAAATGTGAAAAGAAAAGTCAAAAGAACTTTTTCATTTGGTCTAATTGCTGCAAGACCTCTTCCAATGCAAATTTCCTCAGTAGAAATATTTACTGGACCGACTGGTGCCCTAACAGACATTAAAATATCATCTTTCTGTGCAGTTTTTGTAATTTTTGAAGTCCAAATTTTTGGTTTATTCAAAAACTTTTCGCCAAATTCAGTTCTTCCTTGATAAAATGGCATTCCTTCAGCATTTGTGTTATAAAATTCACTTTCTGGTGATTGTCCTGAAATTACATCGGCAATATCTCCAATTGTTACAACATTAAATTTTGTTTGTCTTGCCTCTATTATTCTATATCTATCTCCACTTAGATTATACTCCCCATTTTCAGCTATTCTGCTTCTTTCAACTGCTATCGAATTTAAAGGCAAATCTTCAAAGTCAATCAAAGAAAAATCAATATTGCGAATAGCTGTAATGTATTGCTTAATGAAGTTAGTAGCCTCGGGCAAATCGCTTGTGGTCAGTTCTTTGCGCTGTGCCCCCAAACTGTAGCCATCGTTTTCAATTTTTACAAAAAGTATTTTATCGGTTTTTTTTGCAAGTGTCCTGTCTAATAAGAGAATGGAAGTTTTCACACCGCTGTATGGTTGGAAAAGTCCGGCTGGCAAACTTACTACTCCGTAAAGAAAGTTTTTTTCAACCAGCAATTTTCGCAATGCTTTGTAAGCCGTGGCACTTTGAAAAATAATACCTTCGGGAACAATCACGGCTGCACGTCCGGTTGTCGGGTTAATATGTTCCATAATGTAATCCACAAATAGCACCTCGCTTCGATTTGCCTGCATTGCAAATTTCTTATGAGGACGAATACCTCCTTTTGGTGACATAAAAGGCGGATTTGCCATAATAATGTCAAATGTATCGCCCCAACGGTCAGTGTAAGTCAGAGAATCATATTCAAATATTTTAGGAGTGGTAAAACCATGCAGATACATATTTACCAAACTCAAACGCACCATTTCGGAAGAAATATCGT